>CANCOG010000018.1 GCA_947379685.1 Flavipsychrobacter stenotrophus
CTGGTGTTACATGCAACTTAAACGGCTGGGTATGCAGGGTAGTGTAAGTGCCGGTCTGCGGGTTGAAGTAGGTAAAGGGTATTGAAGGTATTTCGTAGTCGCCGGTGGTATGAGGTGTAATTGCGTATGTAATTATTTTTGAACCGCTGATGGTAGTGCTTCTACCGGTAATGGTATCAACTATCTGCGGGTCATAGGTGTTGATGCCGTTTGGCAGGTTGAGTTTTGGGGCTTCAATGAGTTTGAGATTACCGCTGCCACTTATGTTAAGGGTAAGTGTTGCGACATCATCTGTACTTAATTCCTGCTTGTCTAACTTTCCGTTGAAGGTGAAACTGCCAACTCCACCGCTGAATTCTTCAGGTTTGCCCTTATCTGGCAGCGGGGTAACTGTAATTTTAACAGGAGTACTTACCAAATGCACATTTACTTCCTTGAATCCGGTTGCATTAAAGAAGGCATTGTTGAAGAACGGGTCATTCATCATGAGCGTTCCGTTACCCGGGTTTATTTTCTGCACTATTCTTGCAACACCTTTTGCTTCAGCCGGATCAAGTTCCAGTGTTCCGGTCTCTTGTGGAAAAAGGGCGGATTTTTTCAGCAGAAAAACCTGGTATTTCTTACCGTCAACAGTTTCCTCGGTTGGCTTAGGCTGGCGGGGTATTTCAAAATCCTGTGTCCAGAAACCATTTAATGAAGGTAGTTTTGAGAAGGCCACCTGCATAGGGATACGGGCATATAACTTATAGCTGGTCGTGATTTGTTCACCCACATGTACCTTGCTCTTATCTACGGCCACTTTAATGAACAGGTCATTCTTTATCTGCGGGTCGTTAGGTACAACATTCGAAGGTTGTGTTTGCGCCTGTTGTTGCTGGGCCTGAGGCCGTCCGGGCTGCTGCTGCATCTGAGCACCCTGCAATGCCTGACGCTGTAATTGCTGCATGCGCTGCATTTGCTGTTGAATGGCAGCGAAGGGATCTTCGTCGTCGTCGCCAAAAATGCTCCCGCCTCTTTGGGGCTGGCGTGCCTGTTGTGGAGGAGCGAGTGAGCCCGGAACCACATCTATAACAATTGCATTGGAACTGTAAGAATGCCCGGAGCCATCTCTGGCTACTGCCGGAGGAATGGTTAGTTTACCTTCGTGTTTGGCTTGCAGCACATAAGTAAGCGAAACGCTGCTTGACTTGGCGCCATTGGTAAATGACACAGATTGCGACTGGAATGGGCCGGCAAGGTGGTTAAAGTCGCCGAATCCATTGGGTTTTAATTCAGCCAGGTTTTCAACGTTACGTATGGTAAAAGTAACCTGCACCTGGTCTTTCACGCCAATCTTGGTATTGGAGGGGGAGGCAATAAAAGCCACACCTTGCGCCCATGCATGGCAACAAACCCCTATAATCAAAAGGAAAAGGATGTTACAACGCCACATAGTTTTTATGCGTTTCATTTTTTTGGTCTGCACAAAATTAATTTTTATGGCAATGGCATGTAAAATGGAGAGGTTAAACCTACGTTAAAAACTTTTTTTATAAGTCTCCTTTAACAGGTCGCATAATTATATGTTCCACATTAGCTTGCGGCGATAATTTGCAGGTGCTCCAGAGCATTTCGGCTACGTCGGCGGCTTCCATAATGCGTTCAGGCGGCACGCCGCTCCCGTCCCAGGACGGGGTGTATGTTGCACCAGGGCAGATGGCTGTTACTTTGATATTGAACGGCTTCAGTTCTTCCCGAAGGTTATCAGAAAATCCGAGTAATGCGTACTTGGTGATGCTGTACGAACCGCCATTGGGATATGCCTTAAGGCTGGCAACAGAACACATATTGAAAATGTGGCCGTTACTGTTTGCTTTCATTGCGGGGAGTATGGAGCGGGTAAGGTGATAAGCGCTGTACAGGTTCGTGGCCATAAGCTCTTCCAGGCGGCCGTCGGGTTCATCTCCTAGTTCGCCGGGCAGGAAGGAGCCCGCATTATTCACCAATATATCGACTGCAGGAAAGGCGGTAAGCACTGCGTTACCGAAGGCTATAGCGTCATCTTTTTTACCAAGGTCCGCAGGTATGGCTATGATTGTGGCATTCGGGTATTTGGTTTTCCATTCCTTTTCGAGCGCTTCCACTTTGGCATGGCTGCGGGCGCACATTGCAACTGAGTAACCCTCTGAGAGTAATTTTTCGGCAATCACTTTCCCGATTCCTTGTGTGGCACCGGTAACTATAGCATAAGGCATTGTTGTAATATTTTTTGGTAAATTACATTGATTTTGGCAAAAAATTTGCAGTGCTGATAAATTGGTTTTCTGAATGCCTCCCGTTTTTAGTCTATTTTCGCCCTTTTTAGGTGCGAAGCATGTATAAATATAGGCTGATCTTATTGCTGTTATTAACGTCCGGGTCAGTTTTCGGGCAGGCAGACAGTAACTCATGGCTACCAGCACCGCCTCCGCACTACAGTTTTATTAAGTATGACGAAAATGTAATTGGCAAACGGTATAAGCTGGATTCGTTCTATTTTAAACTGGCAGCTATACGGCATACGCACAAGGGCAGGGTGAATATTATTCATATAGGTGATTCTCATTTGCAGGCCGATGGCATTACGAGCGTGCTGCGCTATGGTTTCCAGGATTATTTTGGCGATGCCGGCCGCGGCCTGGTTTTTCCTTACCAACTGGCGGCGACCAATGCCCCTCACGATATTCAGTCCTCCAGTAATACGACCTGGAAAAGCAACCGCCTCACTAGTCCTGATAAACCTGTAAAGACGGGCATTGCCGGATACGGGTTACAGTGCGGAACCAGGAATTCGGTAGTAAGAATGCACCTTAAGGAGACTGATGGCAGGCAGGACAGGTTCAACCACATGTTGTTTTTCCTTGGGGGCGATAGCACTGGTTATAGGGTAACAGATAGTGCGATACCATACCCGGTTATGGCCTATTGGTCGAGAAATGCGTCATTTGGTATGGCTGATGTAAGAACTGACAGCCTGCTTACTGGTTTTGAACTATCAAGAGTAGGAGAAGCAGAGAGTGATTTTAGTTTTTATGGCGTATCACTGGATAGGAAGGAGGCTTCAGGGGTATTATACCATACCATTGGTGTTAATGGAGCACGGTATGACCAGTTTTTACAGCAACCCTTATTGTGGCAACAATTACAGGCGCTGCATGGTGACCTGTTCATAGTTTCACTTGGTACAAATGAAGCCCAGAACCAGTTTGTGAATGAACAGACACTGATAGGTTATTGTGATTCGTTCGTAAAATGTATCCATAAAATAGCCCCCCATGCCGAGGTGATAATAACCACACCTTGCGGTTCTTATTTCAAACAAAAGAAGCCGAATAAGTCAATTTCCAAGGTGACAGATGCCTATAAAAGGTACTGTGAGGAGAAAGAAATATCTTGCTGGGACGCATTTAATATTTGTGGCGGGTTAGAAGGCATCCCTGCCTGGAAAAAATACAATTTGATCAGTCATGATCTGATACATTATAATAATGAGGGTTACCATTTGCAAGGGCTGCTGTTGCTCAACGCCCTGGCCAAGGGGTACACCAATTACGAGAAAGTGCACCCCTGGAAGCCTGCGAAAATTGCTGTGGCCGCCGTTAAACCAGCCCCTCCAGTTACAAAACCAAAAACTATAGTAACTGAGGTGGTAAAGGCAGGAATAGGACAGGTTCCGAAAACGACAACAGCGGAAACGCCCAAAGAGAAGAAGCCTGCTGTACCTGTTGTTCCTGCTGCTACAGACCAGCCAACGCACAAGAGCAATATTGAGGTACGGTATGAAAACTAATTTTTTGCTTCTTGGGTTGGAGGGGCGCCTTATAACCAGCTAAGGCTTATACCTAGCTGTTGATTTGTTCGGGATTTTTAGAAAAATATGTAGTAATTTCGTGGATTATTGTTCAATATGAAGAGAGTTATCATAGCATTTGGAGCTGGCCTTTTGGCAATATCAGGGTGTAAGGAAAAGGCACCGTATATCAATTTAAGTCACTCTGCGGCAGCGATAGATACTACTTATGTAGGGGCTGTTCCTACGGCTGAGTTACATAACGTACTGATAGAGGATTTTACCGGCGCCAGTTGTACTAACTGTCCGGCAGCGCACGCCGTTATTTTGAATTTGCAAAATACTTATAATACTTCAGCCAATTCCAGGGTTAATGTGATGAGTATGCACAATCTGGACCTATCATTTGGGCAAACATTTCCAACTGACTCCTCCAAATATGATTTCAGGCAGACACAGGCGACAGAAGTTGGAGATCAGGTCTATGGGCATGTCGGTGCTATTCCTGTTGGCGGCATAAACCGTTTGCCTTTGGCGGGAGGAACATTTCCTTATCAGATCAGCAGGGCCGACTGGAACGATGACGTAGCGGCAGAACTGCTCAAAACAGATAGCGTTAACCTGGCAGTTGCCAGTACCTGGGACAATGCAACAAGGAAGGCGTCTATTAGCGTTACTATTTCTTACCCTTTTGCAACGTCAACGCTTCAGAATTTGTCCATTGCTATTGTTGAAGATGGGTTTATTGACTGGCAGGAAGATAGTCAATCGCCAAGTAATTATGACACTTTTTATCATTTCGATGATGTGTTCCGGGGCTTTGTTACAGCATCGCCATTCGGCGATGCCATCTTGCCAGCCATTCCGAACAAGGAGCCCGGGCGAGTTTGTGTGCGCAATTACAGCTATACGCTGGATTCAAAATATAATGCAGCTAATTGCCGGGTTATAGCGTTTGTTACCGGGAATGATGCTAATTCGGGCCGTATAATTTACCAGTCGAAACAGGCAAAATTGAATCCATAATTATTTATTAAAGCTATTCTTTACAATCCCGGCTCTGTCGGGATTGTTTGTTTTATGGAGAAGCCCACAACAGAAGTGTGTTTACAGCCTGCCATAGAAGTACATGAACACGCATAGCGCCAGAGTAATGAGCAGGATAATATAGGGGAATAGGGTATGTTGCAATTCGGCCCGTTCCCTTGATTGTTTGTAGCTGTTGATAGTTGCCTGTTCTGTTACATTTTCACCTGCGATGATCAGCAGTCGGGAAAGAATTTCGTCCAGGTATTTAAGCTCCAACCACTTGGTGGCGCTGATGAGTTCCTTTATTATGATCGTGTTTGTTTCTGCCTCGTTGTGCTGTTTGAGCACTCCAATGTGGGCGTCAGCCAATATCAATAATATATATTCAGTAAGGGCTTTGTGGCTGATCCGGTGGGTGTCCATCTCGGCTACGCTTTTATTCAGGTTTTTACATACTGTCAATAGCCACGAGGGAGTTGCCATTTCGGAATGACGGTTGCGGGTGTTCATGCCCATCAGCCACATTTCATCGTTATACCATTCCCTTTTGGCGGGTACCGAAAGCACGCTGTATGCTTCCTGGAGTTCCTTGAACTGGGCTTCGGCGTAAGGATTATCCTGGTTTTTATCGGGGTGGTATTGCATGGCCAGCTTCCTGTATGCTTTCTTTATTTCAGGAAGCGATGCAGCCGGCGGGACACCTAATATTTTGTAGTAATCTTTCAAAAATTATAAGCTTAAATCTGCCTACCGGCAGTCAGGCACAAGGAGCACAAAGGTATTGGTAGAAAAAGTTACAGAGAGCACAAAGTAAGTTATACAAAACGCTATGCCATACAAAGCTACTTATTGTCTTTATAGTCCCAAATATAAACGCAGGCGTAGGTGCGGTAAGGGGACCATTTTGAAGATATTACGAGCATCTGGTTTCGTAGTGCTTTTTTATCGGTTATGTCCAGGTTGTAGAGTTTGGCCATGCCTTGTTGTATGCCGAGGTCGTCTACCGCAAAAACATCTTCGCGCCCAAGGGTGAACATCAGCAACATTTCAACCGTCCATTTGCCTACTCCTTTTATCTGTGTTAAAAAATCCTTCACTTCATCATCGCTCATTTTGCTGAGCGATTTGTCGGTGACATTGTGCTCCATAAAGAACCGGGCGACATTGTGCACGTAGCTTACCTTGGCATTAGAAAGGCCGATAGCCCTCAGCGTTTCATGTGACGAATCGAGTATTTGTTGCGCAGTAGGTTCCTGGCCGTCATATAATTCCAGAAAACGTCTGAAAATAACATCGGCAACTTTCGTGGATAGTTGCTGGCTCATGATGGAAGCGCATAAACGCAGACAAACATTTTCATGTTTTTTCAGCTTGCGGGGCACTACTGTTTCCAGCAATGGTTTTAGAACTTTGTCCTTGCTGAGGTGTTTGGTGTAGTCGGGTTTGGCGGCCATATGGATCAATTAGGGGCTAAATTTAGGGTATAGAAGTATTAATTACATAGACGGCAACTCATAAAGGAGAAAAAAGGTGTCAGGAGTAGCCTTTAAATAATACTATATGTAATAATGATTGCCAATCGGCCGCGTACATTTCGTATGTTTTTATTTTTGGCGTACATTTCGGAATCATGCGCCTGCAAGCTGTTTTATTATTGGGTTGTTTGCTGTTGGGTTGTTCCGCATTTGGGCAGCACACCAGGAAGGCGAGCCGTTTTTATAACAAGGCGCAAAAGAGCTGGTCGCACTACCAAAAGAATGATGCTTATGAAAAAATGCGGC
Source organism: Flavipsychrobacter stenotrophus (assembly GCA_947379685.1). Lineage (GTDB taxonomy): Bacteria > Bacteroidota > Bacteroidia > Chitinophagales > Chitinophagaceae > Flavipsychrobacter > Flavipsychrobacter stenotropha_B. The sequence continues at coordinate 6,619 of CANCOG010000018.1, forward strand.
GGTCAATCAGTAAGGCACCACATGCTCCCGCAGGGTATAGCCAGTTAGGTGAATGGTATTTTACCCAACATAAATTCCCCCAGGCGGTTCAGGTTTTTAATGAAGCCTCGGAAAAGTGCCCCCGGGGACGGCAGCTTTTTGCCCTACCCCTTGCTAAAAGCCTCATTTACTGCGGTTCGGCAGATAGTGCTCTTCGGGTTATCGGGACCTATTCAACGGTGAAAGACAGCGCAATCTGGAATAAGCTTGCCCGACAAGCTAATTTTGTTCGACAGGGGATGATGCACATGCTACCTGTTACGCCGGTCAGTCTGGGGACAATGATCAACAGTCCGTATCCTGATTTGTTTCCGTCAATGACCGTAGATACGGAGACTATTTACTTCACCCGCCGGGTAAAGAATGTTGACGAAGATTTTTTTGTAGCTAAGCATGACCCGTGTGAGGGCTGGCTTTCGGCAGACAATATGGGGGCTCCTCCCAACACAATTAACAATGAATCTGCACAGTTTATTTCGGCTGACGGGCATTACCTGTTCTTCTCGCGAAGCGATAACCGCAGCGATAATGGCTGGGCTGAAGGTGGGCAGGACCTGTTTATGGCCTATAGAATTGGAGTGGACAGTGACTGGACGGTTCCTCAACCTTTTGGTGCCACCATTAATACGCCTTCTTATGAAGGTATGCCCAGCTTGTCGCCCGATAACAGGCAGCTATTTTTTGTGAGCGATTGCCTGGGTGGTTACGGTGGACTGGATATTTGGGTCAGCAACTTTGAAAACGGATTGTGGCAATTGCCTGTTAATGCAGGGCCGGGAGTGAACACAGCCGGAGATGAAACAGCACCTTATATCAGTCTTGACAGTAAGACACTATTTTTCACCAGTAATGGGCATCCGGGATTTGGCGGTACAGATATCTATATGTCTAAAAGGGTTAATGATACTTCATGGAGCAAGGCGACTAATCTAGGGTATCCGATCAATACTGCTTTTAATGAGCAAAGCGAGTGGATCGTAAAAAACGGCCATAGGATGTTGTTTGCATCGGACAGGCAAGGCCCAGCGGGCAATTTTGATTTGTATGAAACTGAGCTTCCCTTTACTCTTCAGCCAGCCGAGATCAGTTTTGTAGAAGGGTATGTGTATGACAGCCTCACCAGGGAAAGGCTGAATTCGGCTAACATGTTCATCATTAATGCTGACAGAGGTGACACGGTTTACCAGGTTATGAGTAACAGGGGGGATGCCAGCTATCTTATACCTTTGTCCATGAAGACTAATTATGCTATTCATGCGGCACGCATAGGCTATTCGGAGATAAGGGATACTTTTTCGTTTGACAAGCCCTATGTTTACCACCCATTGGTTCATAATATTTCCATGCTGCCGGTAGATTATGTGAAGCCAATTTTTGATAGTTTGCTGGCTACCATACATTTTAATATCAATAAGGTTGACCTGAGTGATTCTGATAAGATGGTGATTACCCGTGCCCTCGACCCGTTTCTGCTCGATAAGGGCGTTATCTACTATGTGAATGCGTTTACAGATAATACCGGCACGCCTATGATCAACCAGGAGCTATCGACAAAACGGGCCAATCAGGTAGCGAAAATTCTTACGGATCTGGGTATTGATGACCTTTCTATTGTTGCAAAAGGGTGGGGCGAGGCCAAGATGATTGCCAGTAATGACGATGAAGAAGGGCAGAGGAAGAACAGACGCGTTGAGATAATGATCAGGCGATAATTTTAAGGCTATGCGGCGAAATTATTTCATTGATACGCTCAGAATGTTCCGCTGGAAAATGTTTCGGCCCCTTCTATTGCTGACCTTCCTTTTGGGTGTACTTTATGTCTTTGTTTTGCTGGTGCTCCTTGATTTAGGCATTGTTCCCAACGAAAGCAATCTGAATGAGTTTGGCTTATGGCTGCTTGCGTTTATTGTGTTAGTTTTCCTGGTTACCACGGTAGTATGGTTTGTAATTTCAATCAAAAGAGCCAGGTTGCTCGCTTCAGTCGTCGATCCGGTCATTGACCAGTTGTTTGATAAAGGTTGCCCTGGTGGGCGCTTCTGTTTCTTTGATCCAAAGATGCAGTTTCTGGTTGAGTGCAGACGGGGAAAGATCAAAGGATTTCCGGTAATTATCTGGAAAACATTTGAAGATGAATTTGGCGAAGAATTTCTGGTTTTTACTTTTTCGGTGATTGCTCATGCGCAAGGTGGTAGCTTCGTTGAAAGACCTGAAAACCTTTATCTTCAGTTGTCAGAGATGAAGCTAACAGGCGATGAGGTCCTTGTGAAAACTGATGCTTTTACCGGGCAACTTTTTGGCAAAAGATGTGTTCCCGGCTTCGGTTACTACGAGCCGGTGGAACGGGCAACTGTGCTGATCAAAGAGTGAGTTGCCGGAGTGTTTATATCCGCCAGTTTTGATATTTTGCGATTTCCCGCAAGTCCTGTTTGGGCACAAATTAAATATAGCCAATGCATTATTCACTGAACAATAAATATTTGAACTTCGATTTAGGAACTATAATTTATAATTTGCTTTGGTGGGTTAATTTTCTTAACTTTCCATTACCTTTTATCAGGTGAACAGTGGGTGGAATAATGCAACTGGTTATTTTTGAAAACCACAAAATACTTTGGTGATGAGTTTACTACAAACAGAATGTATAAATTTTCCGGCGCTGTTTGAGCATGCGCCTGATCTTTACCTTTTGCTTGGAGTCGATTTTACTATTTTAAATGCAAGTAATGCCTACCTGAAGGCGACATTGACAAAAAGGGATGAAATTATCGGAAGGGGTTTATTCGAAGTGTTTCCAGATAATCCGGGTGATCCTCTGGCTGATGGTGTTTCAAATTTGCGGGCTTCCCTAAATGAAGTTTTAGACAAAAACAAGCCGCATAAGATGCCCGTTCAAAAATACGATATCTCGCGGCCGGATGGGATTTTCGAAGTGCGTTACTGGAGCCCGCTGAATACGCCAGTGCCGGGGCCGGATAACAAAGTACAATACATTATTCACCGTGTGGAAGATGTTACCGAACAAGTAAATAATGAAAAGCTACTAGCGCTGGAGCTGCAAAAAGGGAAGTATCATGAAATTGCTGAGGAATTACATAAAAAGGATCTGTTAGATAGTGAAAACCGGTTCTCTATCATATTTAATCTGTGCCCGGTAGCCATAATTAAGGTAAGAGTGAACACCGGGGAAATTAAGCGTGTTAATATGGCGTTTGAGAAATTGTTTCTGCTCGATCGCCACGATGTTATAGGGAAAACAGCGACAGAGTTAAATGTACTATCCCGCCAGGTTTTGGCAGATATTACTCACCGGCTGTTTGAACACCCTGCCGATATGTTAGAGATGGAATTTGATGTGGTGATCAGCAATGGTGAAAAGAGAAATGTACTAGCGTCGTTTGATATTATAGAAGTCGATAAGCAAAAGAATATACTTGTCGCACTTATGGATATTACCCACCGGAAACAGATGGAAGTGGCTTTAAAGGAGGCAAACAGTTTTTTAGATACCGTGCTGGAGAACATACCGAACATGGTATTTGTAAAGGACGCATCCAGCCTGAAGTTTCTGCGGTTTAATAAGGCGGGAGAAAGCTTGCTGGGCTATAACAGTGAGGCATTATTAGGCAAAAATGACTACGACTTTTTTCCTCAGGAGCAGGCTGATTTTTTTGTAGCCAAGGACCGGGAGGTATTAGATTCCGGCAAGTTGCTGGATATTGAAGAACCTATTCAGACGAATAAGGGTGAGCGCTGGCTACATACAAAGAAAATACCGGTAGCTCAAAATGGGAATCCTGTTTACCTCATTGGTATTTCAGAAGACATCACCGACAAAAAAAGGCAGCAGGATGCTATTTTGGAACTCAATAAAGAACTTGACTCGTTCAGCTATTCTGTTTCACATGATCTCCGGGCGCCTTTGCGGGCGGTTACCGGCTTTGCTGAAATGCTGGAGGCGGACTATGCGTCGGTCCTGGATGAGGCCGGCCGGCGATTACTGAGCCGAATTAGTGCCAATGCCGCCAGAATGGGAAAATTAATTGATGATCTGCTGGCCTTTTCTAAGCTTGGCAGAAAGGAAATACAGCGGAAGACAATAGAAATGGGAGCGCTTGTTTCAACTGTGATCAGCGATCTGATGCGGGCGAAAGTGAGCGAAGCAAAATTTGTCGTTCATAAGTTAGACAATATTTCAGGAGACAAAGAGCTGATGACCCAGGTATTATTCAATTTGCTCGGCAATGCCGTAAAATATTCATCAAAGAAAGAAAGCCCGGTAATTGAGATCACTTCTCAGCGTAGTGGTAACGATGTAGTGTATTCAATAAAGGACAATGGGGCTGGGTTTGATATGAAATATGCCGATAAGTTGTTTGGCGTATTTCAAAGGCTACACCGGGTTGATGAGTTTGAAGGTACCGGAGTAGGTTTGGCAATTGTACAGCGGATAATTAAGAAACATGAGGGGAGAGTGTGGGCCGAGGGGCGGCTGAATGAAGGTGCGACATTTTATTTTTCAGTTCCAATTTTATAAAACCAGGCTACCATATGGATAACTCAATTATTGAAATACTCTTGGTGGAAGACAATCCCGATGACGCTGAATTAACCATACGGGCGTTAAAGAAAAATGGGATAGCAAACAATATTGTTCATTTGCGCGACGGGGCGGAGGCGCTGGATTTCATTTTTTGCGAAGGGCAATTCAGTGCGAGGGACAGGAACAACCGGCCAAGGCTGATTTTACTCGATTTGAAAATGCCAAAGGTAAATGGTCTAGAGGTGCTTGAAAGGCTTAAAAAAGACCCGCATACAAGTGGTATTCCAATTGTAGTGCTCACCTCCTCAAAGGAAGATCCTGATGTGGCTTCTTGCTATAAGTTGGGGGTGAATAGCTATATTGTAAAGCCAGTCGGTTTTGAGAACTTTACGCAATCTATTGCCCAATTAGGTGTATACTGGTTACTACTCAATCATTTGCCGGAAAATCTTGGGTAAAATGCCATGGCGCGATTTTTATGGTGTTCATAGGCCAAATTATGTAGTTGCTTGTTTGTGAAGCATTTTGAATGGATTGACTGGAAATTGGAAATCAGAGCCGAGGGCGTCTTAGCATTTTCATCAGTTTGTTTTAGCCAAAATGATTTGTTACGCGGGCTATAAGTATAGGGTGAAATGTGTTGGTCTGCGTTTTAAGGACTGTGACGGACTGGTGTTATTTTAATATACTTTTGCTTCGTTATTGTGTTGGGAGTTTTTAAGATTTCAATTTTAATTTGTTGGGTAGTATTATTTAAGGATTTGCGATCCGAAAATACTCGTTTTATGGGTGCGTTCCCAGGGTATTTATAATCGTTTGAGCAGGATTAAAATGAGGTAAAAGTATGGGGAGGTTGAATTTACTATTATTGGAAGACGATAACGACGATGCAGACCTGATCATCAAAACCCTTGAGCGGTCGGGTATGGTGTTCGATCATGCCATCGTTTGCGAAATGGATGGGTTTTTAAGTGCAATACAGGCGAATCAATACAACGTCATTCTGGCCGACAATTCTTTGCCGGGCTTTGATGCCAGTACAGCTTTAAAGTTGGTAACCCAGTTTAAAATTGACATTCCGTTTATTCTTGTTACAGGCTCTATCTCTGAGGAGTTTGCCGTAGACATTATGAAGGAAGGTGCGTGGGATTATATTCTGAAGGACAGGCTACAGCGTTTGCCAAACGCTATTTTAAGTGCTGTTAATAAATATGCTCTTGAAGCTGAAAGGCAAAAATACCTTGCAGACGTTATCAAAAAGGAAAGCTTGATGAAGGAGGCGGAACGGCTGGCTCATTTTGGCAGTTGGGAGGCTGATTTTGTGCGCAACATTGAGCAGTGGTCTGATGAGAACTATCGAATTCTGGGCTACGAGCCAGGTGCCACAGTAGCGTCATTTGAAAAATTCCTGGGTCATATACATCCCGATGATCTTACATTCGTAAAAAGGGCTATTGACGAGGCCTTTTTGACCAAGGACCGCTTAAAGATAAACTGCCGGCTGGTAAGTGAAACAGGGGCGGTCAAGTTCATTTTGTGTGAAATGGTATTCAAGAGAGATGGGGCCGGTAAGCCGATCTATATAAACGGAATTACAAGGGATATAACTGAAGCCCGCATGGCAGAAGATTCATTGCAGAAATCCGAAGCAAACCTCCATACTATTTTTGACAATACCGAAACAGGGTACATTTTGCTGGATACGGCGCTGACCATTGTCTCCATCAATCAGCAGGGATATAAGTTCTCTGTTGCCCAGCTGCAAAAGCCATTGTCCGAAGGGGCGCCATTCCTCGATTTTTATAGTCAGGATAAAAAGCAAGTCTTCAATGAATTACTTCAGGGTGCCCTTAATGGTTATTCGGTAAAACATGAGATCCCTTTTCTTCAAAAGGACGGCACTACTAAGTGGTACGCAACCGGTTGCCATGCAGTAGTTAATGGAGATAAGAAGCCTCTTGGTGTAATATTATCGCAAACTGATATCACCGCCAGGAAGATGATGGAGTTTCAGGAAAAAATGATAACTGCTGATCTTGTGCAACGTAAAAATGAGCTTGAACAATTCACCTTTATTATCTCGCATAACCTGCGCACTCCGGTTGCCAATATCCTCGGCATTTCCAATTTATTGAAATGCGAAGGCGTTGAAGGCACTGAAAAGGATTTTTTATTGGATGGACTTACGACTTCCATCGAAAAACTGGATGCGATCATAGTTGACCTCAACGAGATCATTCAAACCAGGCATTCGGTTAATGAAAATAAGGAGGTCGTTTATTTCGAAAATATGGTGAAGGATATTATTGGCAGTATGTCTACCATCATTAAAGATAAAGATGTAAAATTTGTTTGTGACTTCAATGAAGTGGGCAGTATGATGACCGTCAAGACTTATTTGCATAGCATTTTTCTAAACCTGATTTCCAATAGTATAAAGTATCGCCAGCCCAACGTCCCACTCGAAATAAAGATAACGAGCAGGAAAAAGGAAGGTGGGATAGAGCTGGTGTTTAAAGACAACGGTCTGGGAATTGATATGACCAGGAAAGCCAACCAGGTGTTCGGCCTGTATAAACGTTTCCATGCGGAACTTGCCGAGGGCAAGGGCATGGGGTTATTTATGGTGAAAACTCATGTTGAAACACTTGGTGGCAAAATTGCGCTGAAAAGTGAGGTAAACAAGGGCACTGAATTCACCTTGAACTTTGAGCATAAAATGAGCCATCACGCATGATCTTTTCAATATTCCAAATATAAAAAATATGGCGGACTGAATCAGGTCGCCATATTTTTTATATTATTTTATCGTCCTTCCTTAGTGACTTGAATGCAACGCTACGCCATTACCTTCAGTATCGATGAAGAAGGCCATGTAGCCTATATCGTCACCTATCTTTGTTTTTGGCATGGTTATTTTCCCGCCAGCTGCCTCAATTCTGCCGAGTGCATCAGCGAGATCGGGATTGCCATTAAAGTAGAGTTTTGCACCATCCATGCTTGGTTTGTGCATTGGGCCTTCAACAAGGCCGCCCGATACTTTGCCGTTCCCATTTTCTCCAGGGAAGAAGGCCATTTTCATGCCCATCATCTCGGTAACCTCACCCATGCTAATGGCGAAAACCGTTTCATAAAACTTTTTTGCCCTGGCTATATCACTTACAGATACTTCGAACCAGTTAATGATGTTTACTTTGCCGTCCATAATTTTTGGTTTTTGTTAGGTGGAAAAATTAATAGAAAAATTGTTCTGAGGTTATTTTGCCATCTTTTACGTTGTACACACAAACTTCCTGCATCATGCTGCGGCCGCGGTCTTTCATGGTTACGTCCATAGCCCAGGTAATTGCAAATGCATTGCCTGCGACCATTGGTTCAGAAATTTCAGAGCCATGGAACTCCTCTACCATTGACATAAAATGTTTCCCTTTTTCTTTGATTGCCGCAAGGCCTTCAACGTGCTTAACCGGCGCCATGTCTGTTTCTGTACTTGTGGCGTTATCAGCAAATAATTCTGTTTGGGCTGTTTCTATCTGACCCATCCTGCAAAGCTCCACGAGCCTGTTTGCTACTTCTTGTGTTGTCATTGTTTTGGCTTTATTATGGTTAAAAATGTTATTTTTTATCTTGAGACTTGTCTTAGCTTACATGAAAATAGAGTAAAAATATTTCTCAAAAGTGAATTTATTATTAACCTTTAACTTCATAAGAATTGGGTCAAATAAACACTGATATTATTGTGATCTATTTTTATTCAATGCTTCAATGGTGTTCCGATTGCAGTACAAACTTACAGCATAACCTATTACCCCATCGTGTGCAAATACGCCAACTTCAGGGCTAATCACGCCAAAAAAGATTGTATTTTTACAACACTAACTTTTTGTCATGAAACATGTGTCAATAATAGTGCCGGAAGGCGATTATATCCTAAGCAGTGTGCTTGGTACCTTCAAAATATTTAATGCGGCTAACCAATACCTCAGGGAAACGGGTAAGGAGCCTATGTTTGATGTACACCTTGTGGGCATTGGCAGAGAATCAAACGTATATGGTGGTTTGTTTTCTGTGCATCCTGATGTATTATTGAGTGATAAGATGACCACCGATCTCATAGTGATCCCTGCAATTCAACCCGCTTCAACGGCTCAGAATTCTGCGTTTATCCCCTGGATAATTGAGCAGCACAAGAGAGGGGCAGAAGTTGCAAGTCTCTGTGTCGGTGCATTCCTCCTTGCATCAACCGGGTTACTGAACGGTAAATATTGTTCAACACACTGGATCGCGGCTGATGCGTTCAAGCAAATGTTTCCCGAAGTAAAGCTGGCCGCCGAGAAAATTATTACTGATGAGCAGGGCATTTATAGTAGTGGCGGTGCTTATTCCTTTCTCAACCTGGTTCTTTACCTGGTGGAGAAATATTGTGGAAGGGAAGTTTCGGTTTATTTATCAAAATTACTCGAGATAGAAATTGAGCGGGATAGTCAGTCGCCATTTAATATTTTCCAGGGACAAAAGAGCCATGAAGACGAGCCAATAAAGAAGGCGCAGGTGTATATGGAAAAAAATATAGGCGAGAAGATATCAGTTGACCAGCTTGCCGGATTGTTTGCAATAAGTCGCCGCAATTTTGAACGCAGGTTTAAGAAGGCTACAGCCAATACCCCTGTCGAATACTTGCAAAGGGTGAAGATCGAGGCGGCTAAAAAGAGCCTGGAAGCGGGCAAGGACAATATTAATGAGGTGATGTACGCAGTGGGGTATAACGACAGCAAGGCATTCCGGACTACTTTTAAAAAGATTACGGGAATGTCGCCTGTTGATTATCGCAAAAAATACAACAGGGAGTACCTTGCCCAGGTGGGCTAATGTAAAGTCAAAAGTAAAATGTCAAAAATAAAAAGTGCAAAACGTAGTCAGTGACCGACAATTTCTTCTTGACTACACACTAATGTATTGCGTTGTTTTTTACGATTCGTTTTAACGTTTATTTTTATTAATTGCCCGTTTTCGGCACAGTTTTAGCAATAGCTTATTTATGGTAATTAAGTCATATTTCTCGGCCCTTTTGTTTGTAGTTCTTTTCGTGGGAGGGGCGCAATTGTCTTTTGGCAGGCAGGGCAAGCACGATGCCCAGGTAACAGATCGGGAGATCCTCGTTTTGGTGAATAAACACCGCACTGATATGGGGCTAAAACCGCTGACACTGAACGGATTTATTACAAAAGAAGCTGAGCAACACAGCAGGAATATGGCTACGAAGTCGGTCCCGTTTAGTCATGATGGGTTTAAAGACAGGTCGCGAAGACTACGAGGAAAGATAGCCAACGCCAATGAGACGGCGGAGAATGTTGCCTATGGCTCACCCACTGCGGCGCGAGTGGTAGACAATTGGCTGCACAGCGAAGGGCATCGTAAGAATATTGAAGGCAACTATAATCTTACAGGAATTGGCGTGGCCAGAAGCAGCGATGGTACATTATATTACACACAAATTTTCGTGAAGAATTAGCAGCTGGAAGTGAATGTGGACAAATTGAGTGAGCAATGATAGCGGAACATAATTTAGTGATATAGCCATTCGGTAATTCCATTTATATTTGTGTGTATGTTACACAAGACCAAAATAATTGCCACAGTAGGGCCAGCCTGCAATACCTATGAAAAACTCCTAGCGCTTGTGCAGGAAGGGGTGAATGTATTCAGGCTTAATTTTTCGCATGGAACACATGAACAGCACTTGAGTGTGATCGAAAAAATTAAGGCAATTAATGAAACATTTCCTTTTAATATTGCTATACTTTGTGACCTGCAGGGGCCAAAGCTCAGGGTAGGAGAAATAGAGAATAACGCACTGGATTTGAAGGCCGGTGATACGTTTTACTTCACCAACGAAAAATGCATTGGTAACCGCGAACAGGTATATATATCTTACCCAAACTTTCATAAAGACGTAAGAATAGGTGAAAAGATACTTTTGGATGATGGCAAGATAGAAGTGTTGGTAAAGGAAATTGGCGAAGACAGGCGTGTGAAAGTTGAGGTCTTGTCAGCGGGTGTGCTTTCTTCAAAGAAAGGGGTTAATTTGCCGGATACAGCGATTTCCTTGCCTTCGCTTTCAGAGAAAGATCTGAATGACCTTGATTTTATCATTAGTCAGGGCATCGACTGGGTTGCGCTTTCATTCGTGAGGTGTGCCGAGGATGTTACCGCGTTACGTGCAATTTTGAAAGAAAAGGGTAGCAATGCCAAGATCATTTCAAAGATAGAAAAGCCAGAGGCACTGGAGCACCTGAGGGAGATCATCCTGGCTTCTGATGCAGTGATGGTGGCACGTGGTGATCTGGGGGTTGAATTGCCTCTGGAGCAAATACCAATGATCCAGAAAAGTATTGTTACAAAGTGTATTCACAGGGCGAAACCGGTAATTATTGCCACCCAGATGATGGAGAGCATGATAGACCGTACCCGCCCGAACCGTAGCGAAATAACCGATGTTGCGAATGCTGTTCTTGAAGGTGCCGATGCCGTTATGCTGAGTGGCGAAACCGCAATGGGGCAATACCCTGAGCTGGTCATCAGAACCATGGTGAGCATTATACGTGAAGTAGAAAAGGAAAAAACTGTATATAATAAGAACCTTGTACCACAGGTACATTCCCCTTCATTCCTCAGCGATGCTTTGTGTTACAATGCATGTGTAATTGCTCAGGATGTTTACGCAAATGCGCTTATAGGCATGACCCAATCGGGCTACACCGGCTTTATGCTATCCAGCTTCAGGCCGAGGGCTCCGTTGTTTATCTTTACAAAAACACAGTCATTGGTTAATCAGTTGAGCCTCAGCTGGGGTGTACAAGCCTTTTATTACGACAAGGAAGAAAGTGTGGATGAGATAATCACTGATCAGGTGAACTTCCTTAAAGAAAAAGGTCTTTTAAAGTCGGGTGATGTGGTCGTTAATACCGGCAGTACGCCAGTAAGGCAACATCTGCCAACGAATATGCTGAAGATAACGAAGGTGGAGTAGGTGCAGGGTAGTTATAACATGCGGAAATTGTAAAAAAGAGTATTATGATGCCAACGCAAAGGAGGCGTACCCGTAAATAAAAGATGTTTTACTGAATAAAAAAGACAAGAGCGATTTAATTGCTAACATACAAAATGCGAAAGCAGAGACCCTAAAATGGATGTTTATTTTTTGGGTTGGCTCCATTGGTGTGTTAGCGGGGATAATGTTGACATTATTTAATGCTTATCTGAAACATTGAACATTTCATCACAACAGTTACCATAATTTTGAACTTAAAACGTACCGCTTTCTTTTTATTGCTCAGCATTTTTGCCCTTAGTACCTACGGGCCAGAGATCTCGTTTAAGGATACTGTCAGGAATTACGACAGGGCGCGGATATTGATCAATGCCCGCGGTGCATTAGTCCGTGGTGGATGGGGCATTGCGAATATTGCAACGGGTGGCGTCGGTTACTTCGCTGCTAAAGACGATCAATGGAAGTACTTTCATGAAATGAATGCAGCCTCTGGTATAGTAAATGCTGGCATTGCTTCCCTTGGCTACTTGCGGGCCATGCATCAGGCCAGGCAGAAATTTGTGATGCAGGACGCATACAGCAATTACCGAAAGGATAAGCGCACACAGATTGTTTACGTGGGTGCAGATGTTGTTGTAATGGGCGCAGGTGCAGCACTTGTAAATTATTCGAAAACCGATAAAACAAACCCTGCACTAACTAAAGGATTTGGTAATTCCTTGTTATTGCAGGGTATAGTATTATTGGCCTATGATAACCTGATGCTCGCTATCCATCAACGATATAACGGTAGATGGGTGCGGATAATGGATGAAATGCGTGTTACTGGCACTGGTGTCAGCATTAAGTTGTAATGCGTCTTTTTAGCTTGTTGTCTGCGTTCTTCCTGCTTCTTTTATTTCCACGGGCACATTCACATTAGCCAGTTGCCCACAGGCAGCGTCAATATCCTTGCCCCTGCTTCGGCGCACATGTACATTAACTTTTTTAGATTGCAGGTATTTTACGAAGGCATCAGTGCTTTCTTCATCGGGTTTTTCAAAATCGGCAGCTTCAATCGGGTTGTATTCAATAATATTTACCAGGTCGGCTGGTACTTGCCGATATATTCTTACTAGCTCATCAGCGTCTTTTAATGAGTCATTGAAATTCTTGAACAAAATATATTCAAAGGTGATCTCGTTGCCTGTTGCCTGGTAGAAATAGTTCAACTCTTTTATCAGGGTCTGTAGGTTGTTCGATTCATTGATAGGCATAATCTCGTTTCGTTTCTTATCGTTCCCCGCATGCAGCGACAAAGCGAGCTTAAAACGAACTTTATCATCGCCCAATTGGTGTATCATTTTCGCAACACCGGCGGTAGAAACGGTAATTCTCCGTGGACTCATCCCCAGCCCATCGGGTGACGTGATTCGTTCAATTGCCTTCATCACATTTTTGTAATTCAGCAACGGCTCTCCCATCCCCATAAATACGATATTGGATAGCGGGCGGCCATGATGTTTCATTGCAATTTCATTCAGTAATGTTACCTCATCTACTATTTCATCGAAATCCAGATTGCGTTTACGGTCCATATACCCGGTTGCGCAAAATTTGCAGGAAAGTGAACAACCTACCTGTGAAGAAACACAGGCCGTCAGCCTTTTTTCGCCGGGTATCAGCACGCTTTCTACAAAATAGCCATCGTGCAACTGCAGCCTGTTTTTGATGGTGCCATCGCTGCTGTATTGGCTATGGTTAGTTTTTACTTTCGGTATGGTAAATTCATTTGCCAGTTTTTCGCGGAGCGCTTTTGGCAAGTTGCTCATGCTGCTTAAATCTCCTGCTGCCTTCTGCCAAATCCAGTCATACACTTGCTTGGCCCTGTACTTAGGTTCACCAAGTTTAGCCATCATTTCTTCCAATTCCGGTAAAGTGCAGTCACGCAAATTCTTCATGGCGCAAAGATACGTTATATAATTGTTACCCGATTTTCAATGCCATTCTATGAAGGAATTATCGGGCATTCGTTCAGTTTGTATATTGGATAGCAGGTATGCTAAAGCCCATTAATGAGTTGCCTGATCGCATCATAAACATTGCTTAACTCCTCCTTCGTTATACAATAAGGAGGCAACACATAGAGCACATTCCCAAGCGGCCTTAGAATGATATTCCTCTTAATGAAAAACTCAGCCAGAGGTTCTGCCTTGCTGTTCAAATAACCTGTTGTTTCATTGGTGATTATATCAAACGCAAGGATAGTGCCTGTATGCCGAACCCTTTCAATCTTTGATGAAGTTGCCAGTTCTTTCGCGAATGCTTTATGGGCAGCGTCGATCATTATTATTTGATCCCAGGTTGCTTCCTGCTCCATCAGGTCCAGGCTGGCGATGGCAGCGGCGCAGGTTACAGGGTTGCCGGTATAGGAATGGCCATGAAAGAATGTTTTCATCTTGTCATTGCTGACGAAGGCATCGAAGATAAATTGCCTGCAGGCTGTTGCTCCCAGTGGGAAGAATCCACCTGTAATGCCCTTGGAGAGACATATAATGTCTGGCCTGACGAGCAGGTGATCACAAGCAAAAAAAGCACCTGTTCTGCCGAATCCAGTCATTACTTCATCAGCAATGGTAATACAGTCGTGCATGTTGCAAATGGCGATCAATTGATCCAGCAGTTCTGGCGCGTACATTTTCATACCTCCCGCACCGAGTACCAGGGGCTCAAACAGGAAGCAGGCGATATCGTTTTGTGAAAGCAACTCAGTGAGTTCGTTTCGCAGGCGTTTAATATTCTCAACCGTCGGCAGGTCAATGGATATGACATCGAATAGCAGCGCTTCAAACGGCTGGTTGAATGCATTACGAGCAGCTACCGACATGCCACCAAATGTATCGCCATGATAGGCTTCCTTAAATGCAATCACCTTGTGTTTCGGGGTCCCTTTGTTGCTCCAATACTGGAACGCCATCTTAAGGCCAACTTCTACAGCTGTTGAGCCATTGTCCGAGAAAAAGATCTTATCGAAATTCGGGAGGTGTTCCAGCAGTCTTTGTGCCAGTTCTATCCCTGGTTTGTGCGTGAACCCGGCGAAAATGGAATGTTCCAGTTGGCCGAGCTGCCGCGTTACAGCTTCAATAATATATGGGTGGCAATGCCCGTGCAGGTTTACCCACCACGACGAGATGCCATCCAGATAACGATTCCCTTCTGTGTCTATAAACCACGCACCTTCGCCACGTTCAATAATAATATTATCAGGGGCATAGCGCACCTGGGTAAAAGG
>CANCOG010000019.1 GCA_947379685.1 Flavipsychrobacter stenotrophus
GTTAATAACCAGCATAAACAGATTCGAGATTTCCTGGCACCATTCAACGGTGTCGCCACTAAATATCTGCCAAACTATTTGAACTGGTTTATATACCGCCAAAGTCAAAAGGAAAATCGGGCAAAGGTCAAGGATATGCTATACACAACCCTTGCAGCTTCTACTGCATTGGCTTGGTTGATTCAAATTTGTCAAGAAGAAATCTTAATTAGAACTTAGCCAATAAATGCTAATGTATTTCATGATATGAATTTTTATTAATTTCTTGACGATTGATTGATAGTGTTAATTTGCTTATCGAGTTCGGCAATATGATGGGCTGCGGATATCCATAATACCGCCGTAGTAATTATAGCCAGAGCAAGAAAAATAAATAGAATAATTTTCAATTTTTGTGCTTTGCCAGTTGGGGACATAATCTTAAAAAGTTGGTCTTTATTTTAGAAAAGGTTTATATATTTCTGAGTAGCGGACATCCAGGCGACGTGAAATATTACCACTTGCGCTGATGCATCGGCCTGTCGGTTAAACCAGATCCATATACATATGACGAGCAATGTTGCAATAATTGCAACAGCTATCATTAAGAAATTATACAGCTTAATTGTTCGTATTTTTTGTTGTTCCGGCTTCATGATGCAAACGTAACATGGCGGCAAGCCGACATCCAAATATTTCCCGTCACACCTGTATCACAGGGCCGTCACAATAGCGTCACAGAAAGTTAGAAACTTGATTTACATACCTTTAAACAATACATTTTCACACTCTACATCACCAAAATCTTGTACTTGTCTTTAAGAAAGAGTGAAAATCGTTGTCCAAACGGGAGTAGATTGTATAGTACAACTGGCGGGGTTGCACTTTGAAAATTGCCCCGCCAGATTACATATATGCATCCAAATGAAAAATGACGCCTTAATGGGCGTCATTCATAAAAGCATTAGCATTAAATCAAATATTGTTAACCATATCTTCTATTACAAACTCTTCACCTACATTCAATTTCTTGCGCAGCCTGTATTTATAGTTTCGGATGGTATTGGGGGACACACCTAGCATAGCCGCCATTTCCTTAGGGGACAATTTCAGTTTGACGAGCGCCAGGAAACGTTGTTCGGTGGCGGTCAGATCAGGAATTTTTTTATTCAGTCTATCAAAAAAACCTCTATGTACCTTTTCAAAAAGTCTTCGGAAATTTTCCCACTGTTCGTCGGTTAACAAAACCGCACCTTCCAGTTGCGCACGTGCCTCCGCATTGCTGTTCTCCTTTTCTGTATTTTCGAATTGAGCAATCAGTTCATCTTTTTCTTCAGCCATTTGCCTGAAATTGATCAACTTGGCAGTTGCTTCATTCAGTTCTGCCTCGGCGGTCCTGAATTCTGCGGCTAGCTTCTTTTGTTTAAGACGCTGGCGATTAATGAACAACATGCTTATTATTGACAATAAAACAGTCAGTCCAACTAGTGAATTGCGAATGAGTACCTGCCTTGATCTCTCTGCTTCGATCTGTTCTGCTTCAAATTTACTTTCAACATATGCTTCTTTTTCACGGGCCCGTGTAAGGTTACTTGCCATTTGCTCAGAATGAAACAGGTCTTTTACCCTGGACTCGGAATCGGAATAAATATAAGCCTGTCGCATATCTCCCCCTGCCGCATAAAGCCTGGACATAATTTTAAACTTCTGCGCCATCAAGTTATAATCATTTGAAAAGTGACCATCGGTATCAATTTGTGCGGCCAATTGCAATTCTTCATTCGCAGATCTTGTGTCGTTCGTACGCAAGTATATATCGGTCAACAAGTAAATTGAACTAAGTGCGTTCTTTCGTTCTTTGTTCCTTATGCTCGCGTCAACATTCAGCTTTAGAAGGGGTACTGCCTCTGGGAAGCGCCCCTGATGATAATACGTGATACCAATATTCCCCGAAATTATACCCTTCCACAACTCCTCATGAGTGTCAATAGATTTCTCCAAAGCAATTTTGAAATAAATCAATGAGCTATCGTAAAGCTTCATTTTCTGATAACACATACCGATTGTGTTATAAGTAGTGATGATTTTATCAAACCTGCGTTGTTTGATCTCCAGTGCTTTGTTGAAGAACGTGATGGCATTCCTGAAGTCATCGTATCTGAAATATGCACCACCAAGCGAATAAAGATATTCCTGCTTCCTGGGAAATTCAAAAGGATCAAGATTTCTGTAAATACTATATGCATACAGGTAATTTTCAAATGCAACACTGTTTCGATTTAACCTATCGTAATAAAAATCACCTGCATTTTGTAAAATAGTGGCCTCAATATATTTTGATGACTTTCCATATTTATTGTGCAATCCAAACATCACTTTTATCAGTGAATCAGAAAGTAAGGGATTGTGATCAACGTCCAGCTTACACTGGATCAATTTAAGCATTACAAACAAATCGTCGTCGTTACGCACAGCCCATTCCGTCAGAGACCGAATCCTGACCGCCGCTTTTTCATACGGCCGTAACCAATACAATGTATCAGAGAGCGCCTCACAGAAATCAGATTTTTCGCGAAAAGGTTTCTTCAACAAATAGGTTGGCTGTGCCTTAGCTTCCGGACAGCAAAAAAGCAGGAAAAAGAATATCAGCCACCCAATGTATTTCATTTGTGACGCAAAGTAAATAATTAACTACCAGATCGTGTAGTGCATTAAAATCAAATCCATAAATAAAAGACTACATATCCTTAATGAACATACCAATAATCTGGCAGGAAAAAGCCGTCTCAAAACCAGATTGAGACGGCCAAATATTAATCAATATAACTTTTTTGTTTTAGGCAGGCGTATTATCTTACCGGCAAAGCGTCATGGCGACCAGATTTCTGGTTCATCAGGGTTTCTATCTTCTCCAGGCGAGCGGCATAATCGGCCTTTATTTTTTCAATCTCGCTCTTTAGGTCTGTATTTTCTTTTTGCAGATCACTAGTTCTTTTCACGAGCGCCTGAACTGCAATAAATGTAACCCCTTCCATATCTGCCTGATTAATGGTGGTATCATTACCTGACGTACCAAATTTATCGTGACCAAAAGCTGCAAAGAAATCCTGAGCCATTGGACCGTAGTGACGGAAAGAAGCGGCATCCTGTCCTTTGTAGTTCCAACTGCTCAATGGCATGCTTGAAATCTTATTCAAAAACTCATCGCCGTTCACTACAGCGAAATTCTCCTTCTTACGACGATCGGAAATCGTACTCCAGCTGTTCCCGCCTGCTGCCACCTGGGTACCAACTGTTGCCCCCGAGTTGGTATAAAGCTTATAGCCATTCGCAAAGCGCATGGTCAGCTGGTTGGTTGTGCTGCTGGACGTTGCTGTGGTTGTACTGCTATCGCCAATAATAACAGAACCAGCCTTGGCGTTTGTAGATACATAACTACCGAGGGCCACGCTGGAGGCTCCGCTGGCTGTCGTGTGGTTGCCCATTGCAATAGCATTCGTTGCAGATGCAGTTGTGGTATTACCAATACCTGTGGCATTCGTACCGCTTACCGTATTCGAAATACCGAGATTAGAACCTCCAGAAGTTGTTAACTGTAAACCAGCGGTGAGTGACGCATCAGTAAATAATTTGTATCCGCCGGTAAAACGCGCCTTCATCTGGTTAGCTGCATCGTTAGTTGTTGTTGTAGTTGTACTGTTATCTCCTATTATCAATGCCCCACCCAATGAATTGGTAGAAACATAACTTCCTAACGCCATACTTGATGCTCCGCTGGCGGTAAGATTATTACCTAGTGCCACTGCATCCACGCCTGATGCAGTATTGGTATAACCTATAGCATATGACGATGTATTGCTGGCGGTATTGTTGGACCCGATTGCTAATGCAGCGTTACCAGAGGCTGTGTTACCTGAACCCATTGCTATGGCCGCACTGTTGGTGGCCTTATTTACGTTACCCATTGCAACACCCTGTGCACCTGTCACAGTATCTTTAAAGCCCATTGCCGTGCCATAGGAAGCAGTAACATAAGAGGATGTACCAGCGGCAGTTCCTCCGAAATTGGTTATTTGTAAACCCTGGTTAAGCGAATTGCTGGTCTGTAATTTGTAACCACCCGTGAAACGCATCATCATCTGGTTTACGGAATCGTTGCTCGTTACCGAAGTAGTGCTATCGCCTATGATGAATGAACCCGCTTTGCCGTTTGTTGATACATAGCTACCAAGCGCAGTACTGGAAAATCCACTTGCCGTAAGATTGTTGCCAATTGCAGTTGCGTTGGTGCCTGAAACGGTATTTGAGGTACCGAGGTTAGAGCCCCCCGTAGTTGTAAGTTGCAAACCTGAGGTAAGACCGCTGTTACTGTACAGCTTATACCCGCCACTAAATCGCATCATCATCTGATTATAGGCGTCATTGTTCGCAGTTGTATTAAGTGTATCACCAAATATGAAAGACCCGGTTTTGCTATTAGTGGAAACATATTTTCCCATTGCCACAGAATAATCACCAGTCGCCGTAGTATGGCTTCCAGTGGCAAGTGAGAAATTACCCGAAGCTGATGAAAAACCATTGAATGAAGCTGCGCCAATACCGCTGGCAGTACATTGATAACCTATGGCTACGCTACCATTAGCGCTGGCATTTGAATAAATCCCCAATGCCATTGCTCCTCCACCGCTGGACGTATTCTGATACCCGATTGCTGTACTCTGCGTGTTGCTGGCAACACAACCAGAACCCATCGCAAACGACTGGCCGCCGGTTGCATTATTATCATAACCAAGGGCTACCGACTGCGCACCTGTCGCCGTATCCAAATATCCTCCAGCTACGCTCTGATTACCAGTCGCTGAATTAGAACTTCCAAATTTAGTGCTTCCAACCGCCGAAAGCTCTAGCCCCTGGTTAAGCGAGGTATTGCTGAACAGTTTAAACCCACCTGTAAAACGCATCATCATCTGGTTGGCGGCATCATTAGACGTGGTTGAGCCTGAAGAATCACCTAAAATGAACGCACCGGATTTGTTGTTTGTCGATACGTTTTTACCAATAGCAATTGAATTAGCTCCTGTTGCATTTGCATTATAGCCCCAGGCCATTGATGCTGTGCCGCTTGCAGTACTCGTTACTCCACCAGCAAAACCCCATAGGCCACTGGCAGTGTTCTGCTGACCGGTTGCGAAGCTCTGATTTCCACTGCACCTGTTCAGGTATCCGAATGCAGCCGCATTGGTGCCAGACACAGTATCCTGGGAGCCCATTGCCAATGAACCATAGCCCGATGCATTAGATGAGCCGCCTAACGCCATACGTGCGTTTGAACTGACTAGCAGGCCGGTACTTCCATCGGCAGTAAGTAAATAGCCATTGGTATAGAGATTGCTGGTAAGAGTGTCATCAAAAGTTGCAGAAGCCTGCGCAACTGAAACAACACTATCCACGTATCCTTTATCGGTTAGTGAGCGGGCGTCATAGCTACCGCTTACGTTGTTCATGTATTTAAAAACTCCTGCGTTTGTGAGCCGTACGCCTTGCGTACCCAATGAATTTGTATACAGTTTATAGCCACCGTTAAATCGCATCATCATCTGATCAATGGCGTCGTTCTTAGTTATGGTACTGCCGATAGTACCATCGCCAAAAATAAACGAACCCGTGTAATTATTGGTAGAAATATAAGAACCTAGGGCATGGCTGTTAGAACCACTCGCTGTTGCATAGGCTCCGCGGGCACTACAGAAGAACCCGCTTGCGGTAGTATAAGAACCTTCTGCTAATGAGGCCATACCACTTGCATTACAACGATTTCCCAACGCAAAAGATGCGTCGCCCGATGCTGTATCCTGATAACCAAGTGCTATAGAAGCCATTCCACTTGCAAGCCCGTTATAACCTAGCACATTAGAGTATTGACCTATTCCGGAGTCATCCCATTGTGCCCCATCTACACTTCCTGCTCTGAATGCTGCCTTAGACGGATACCAAAGCATTCTTGTTCCAGCCCCTGACACTGACAACGCTGAGCCGCCGCCGTATGTACCGGTATCCACAAAAATACCGTTTCCATACATACTAACCCCGGTGGTACCATCCGCGCTAATCAGGTATCCATTAGTGTATAAATTGCGGGTAAGTGTATCATTAAATGTCGCAGTTGTAGCCGAAACTGCAACAACGCTATCTACGTAACCTTTGTCTGTTAATGAACGGGAATCATAACTACCACTAACGTTATTCATATATTTAAGAACACCGGAGTTGGTGAGCACAGCACCTTGTGTTCCTGCAGTGTTAGTGAACAATTTATAGCCACCTGTGAAACGCATCATCATTTGATTTACCGCATCATTAAAAGTAAATGACGTTGCCGTGGTATCGCCCATAATAAACGAACCTGCCTTGTTGTTTGTACTTACATTGAAACCCATTGCAACAGAGTTATTGCCTGTCGCATCGGCCTGGTGACCAATTGCTGCGGCATATTGCCCGGAAGCTGTATTGCTGCTACCGAGTGCAACAGCTCCCCGGTTGCTTGCATTAAGGTATATGCCAAGGGCAACTGCCCCCCAGTCCGAGGCTGTATTATTGGTTCCCGCGGTAAAGCTCCCCTGCCCGGTAGAACTATTATTTGACCCAACAGAAATTGAATGATCTCCCGATGCTGTACTGTTATTACCAATTGCGATGCATCCTGCCCCTGTTGCCCTGTTGGTAGTACCTATTGCTATTGCACCGGTTCCGCTGGCGTTACTGCCAGATCCCGCTGCGAAATTCCCAGTATTACTGGCGGTGTCGCCCGAACCAAATGCAACCGATGAAATACCAGATGCGATATTACTGCTACCGAATGCTGTTGACTGCTGACCTATGTTAGCGTCATCCATTTGGGTGCCTGAAACAGTACCGGCTCTGAAGGCAGCTTTTTTAGGATACCAAAACATTCGGGTACCTGCTCCTGAAACAGGAAGCAACGAGCCGCTGCCATAGGTACCAGTATCTACCATTACACCGTTGCTATACATCTTGATACCCGTAGTCCCATCAGCTGTAACGAGGTAGCCATTAGTGTATAAATTGCTGATCAAAGTGTCATCAAAAGCTGAACTGGTGGCCGAGGCTGCAACAACGCTATCTACATAACCTTTATCTGTCAATGACCTTGTATCGTAGCTTCCGCTTACATTGTTCATGTATTTTAACACCCCACCATTTGTTAGCTGAGCACCCTGTGTAGCCGATGAATTCGTATATAGCTTGTAACCTCCGCTAAAGCGCATCATCATCTGGTTTGCCACATCATTAGTTGTTGGCGATGCGGCCGTAGTATCGCCAAAAATGAATGACCCTTGCTTGCCGTTGGTAGAAACATTGTATCCCATAGCAACTGAATTATCTCCGGTTGCCATTGCCTGGCGCCCCATAGCAAACCCATATAAGCCGCTCGCTGTATTGCTGCTACCCATAGCCACTGCTCCCATATTTGAAGCTGTATTATAGAGCCCCTGAGCCACAGCCCCGACATTTGAAGCTGTGTTATTATAGCCCTGAGCTACCGACCCGTAGCCCGAAGATGTATTGTTATACCCTGCCCCAATACTACCTGTGCCGGAAGCAGTATTGTATTGGCCCAATGCCATAGAACCGGAACCGGTAGAATTGTTCAATAATCCGATACCTGCCGAAGTAAAATTACTCACTGTATTCTGATAACCCGCTCCAAAAGCCTGGTTACCGCTCACTGTGTTCCATTGGCCAAATGCTGAAGACTGCGAACCACTGGCTGTATTGTTCCATCCAAACGCAACCGAGTTGCTGCCTATGTTGGCATCATCCCATTGCGACCCGCTCAATGCCCCGGCCCTGAAAGCCGCCTTTTTAGGGTACCAGAACATTCTGGTGCCAGCGCCTGAAATGGCCAGGCTTGAACCTATACCCAATGTCCCCGTATCCATAAGCAACCCATTACTACCCATAGACAAGCCTGTAGCACCATCAGCTGTTACCAGGTAACCGCTGGTGTATAAATTGCGCGTCAATGTATCGTTAAACATAGCAGTTACAGCAGCTGCGGAGATAACGCTATCCACATACCCTTTATCAGTTAGCGAACGCACATCATAGCTACCACTTACATTGTTCATGTATTTCAGTACGCCGCCGTTGGTCAATTCCGCTCCCTGAGTGCCGCTTGAGTTCGTGTACAGTTTATAACCACCGTTAAAGCGCATAATCATTTGGTTTACGGCATCGTTGCTTGCTGAGCCCGATGTACTGTCACCCAGCATAAAAGAACCAGCTTTGCCATTTGTTGATGTGCTACTGCCAATAGCTACTGAGTGGTTACCGCTTGCAACGGCATTGTTCCCAAGCGCAGTTGAAAAATTACCACTGGCAGATGCAGAGCCACCCATAGCCACTGATATGGTGCCGCTTGCTGTATTGTCGTAACCCATGGCGACTGATCCAAAACCCGAAGCGGTATTATACCTGCCAGCGGCAGTACCGCTTGCACCCGTAGCATTGTTGTTATTACCTAGTGCAACAGCTCCGTCCTGAGTGGCAGTTGAGCTGTAACCGGATACTACTGTATGCGAAGCGGTCGCAGAACAAGCCTCCCCGGCAGCAAAGGAGTAATTGCCGGATGCCATATTGTTATACCCAAAGGCTGCTGAATAGTTGCCATTATTGCCATCATCCCAGTTAGTGCCTGAGACACCACCCGCCCTGAAAGCTGCGTTTTTAGGATACCAGAACATACGCACACCTGCCCCTGATGCGCCCAATGAAGATCCACTGCCCAGGGCACCTGTAGTTACCTGCTGGCCATTATCATACATCTTTATGCCAGTACTGCCATCAGCAGTTACCATGTATCCATTGGTGTACAGGTTGTTGAGCAAGGTATCGTTAAATGCTGTCGATGCACTTGTCGTGTTACTGACCATTTTCCAGGCGCTGCCATCATAGTAATAGAAGCCGGGTGTTCCGTCTGTCTGATAAATGATCAAGCCCGTTGCAGGGCTTGAAGGGCGATTTGACATCGTCATTCGCGGAACCAGCAGGCCCTTTCCTGTTGCACTAATATCCAACTGTGCACTTGCATCGGGCGTTGTCGTTCCCATCCCTATTTGGGCAGTTGCTCCTTTCGATATAACTATTGCCAAAGTGAGCAAGATGTATTTCAGTAACTGTTTCATATCGTCAATTTTTGGTGGTGCCTAATGTATTTTTACCAAAAGTAGATTGCACAAAAGCCGATTTTGAACGAAGTCGATGAACCCCTATAATTAGTAGATGTAACGGGTAATAGGTAGATGGACAGAATCAAACAAGCTCAATTGAGTCGATAAGATTATCATTCCAGCACCATCTGAAATCAGCTCCCGGCAGAAGGCAGCTAGAATGAGTAAGGATTTACTTGCCTTGCATTTCAAGGACCTTTTTAACGAAAAAACCCCGGCCAATTGAATGACCAGGATTTTCCTATCTATAAACATCACACTTATCAAATAACTAACTCAGGCGGGCCTGACGGAAATCCTCTTGAAATCGGCTGGAAAGAACAATTCGGTCCTTCTTATCCGTTGAACTATGTTCTTGGTAAGTATTTCAAACGGGCGAAATACAGCCACTTCCATAGTGAAACTCGATTCTGTGATTTGCTTTGTACGCAGATATTTCGCCAGCGGGTTCTTCCTATTGTCCATCCCGGTACCCGTTACTTGCTGCATATTGCAATACTGGCGCAAAGTCATATAAATATCCCGAACGCCTTCCGCACTCCACGTTAAGATCGTGTTGCTTACCGAATACTGATACATCGCCTTAAACAAACCCAGCAACACAAATGCATGGTCAACACCTGTAGCCTTCTTTACCAAAACATGCTGAATCTCATAGTCGATCCCTGTCTCCTCCATGCCATACACTTCATATTCGAGGTTCACTTTGTGAGGGTCCACTAGCTTAACAACACCTACAGGTACGTCTTTGTGGTAAGCTAAAAAACAAACTACCCCCGCCCGGTTCAGCCTTATTTTTTCCTTAGAAGGGTTTGCGAATACAAAACCCTCTGATGAATAGAAAAGATTGGCAGTATTGCAATCCTGCAGGTCTTTTACCTGCTCGAACCGATAACCCTTGCAGGTAGCCAGTATATTGAATATTAGTATCGACAATTGGTCAGAAATGCGTTTCATAATATCTTAATTTGCTATTTTTTTGAACGTAGTTAAAATAATCTAATCGAGTGATCGGTTACTCCACCAGGTATATCTCATTTTGCAGCTGCTGCGTTTTGTAACTGTACCATAACCAGAGGGTCACAACAATCACCAGCGATACAAAAACAAAAAACATAATGAGCGCCTCGAGCTTGTGCATTCTTAATATCTGCTTCATAACGGATAAGGCATAAAATGATTCCGAATTGATTTTCAAGGACAAAAGTATCCCCTCAAAAAAACGGTTCAGAACAAAGTCGATGAAACGGGCGAATTAGTCGATGAAAAAATAAATCTCTTCGAAATCTTCGTTTACAGGTGTAAATTTGCGTTGTTCACTCATTTCTCTCTTAGCTACAATGACAAAATATAAGTGCATTATTGCCGACGACAATATCCTGGAACGCGACCTCCTGGAGATGCATGTATCCAAGATGCCCCAGCTGGAAATTGTTGCGTCGGTGGCCGATGGCTTTGAGGCGCAGCAGGTATTGGCTAACACTGAAGTCGACATTGTTTTTTCAGATATAGACATGCCCCTGCTCAATGGATTTGGGCTGGTAAAGTCGCTGAAGAAGCCACCGGTAGTCATTTTCATTTCGTCTCATGCCGAGTATGCAGTTGAGAGCTACAACCTCGACGTGATTGATTTCGTTGTAAAGCCAGTAACTTTTGAACGTATTCTAAAATCGGTGACCAAGGCCATTGAATATATAGAACTTAAGAACGCCGCGCCTACACGACAGGTATCTATGACTCTGGAAAAGGAAAACTACTTTTTCATTCGTGAATCGAATGACCTGGTGAAACTGCACTTTGAAGAAGTGGCCTATATTGAAAGCATGGGCGATTTTTCTAAGATTTTTACCTTGCAGGATAAAAGGCATATTACGCTGGTAAGCCTCAAAAACCTGGAGGTGCAGTTACCTACTGAATATTTCACCCGTGTACACAAATCTTTCATTATCAACCACGATCATATCACAGCCATCAGTAACGACGAAATGGTGATCGCCACCAAGTTCACCCTGCCCCTCAGCCCTTCTTACCGGCAGGGGCTTCTGGATAAAGTGGTCAATAAAAAAATAGTAACCAGGCATTTGTCCAAGTAGACTACAGTTGCCCGACAACCGCAATTCATTTGCTTTTTTCTAATGGCCTACCCCAGCGGCATTTCTACAATAAATGTACTCCCCTTCCCCGGCCCACTTTCCAGGGTGATGGTGCCATTCATTAATGCAATAAAGGTTTTGCACAACATAAGACCCAGACCCGTGCCTTTTTCCTGATTGGTGCCGGGGGTGCTTTCAATAGGCTGCCTTGCCTTTGCGTCGTTGAATCTGGTCACCAGTTCCGGGGTAAACCCAACACCAGCGTCCCTTATATATACCTTCAGTACCCTCTCAAGTCGCTCTGCCGAAATAATAACGCTGCCGCCACTGGTAGTATATTTTAAAGCATTACTCAGCAGGTTTCTGACAACCAGTGCAGTCATATTAATATCAGCGTACACAATTGCGGGGCCAGCCACCTGATTTTCAATGGTTATACCCTTTTTTTCAGCTTCCTGCTGCAATATCCCTATCGCCTGGCTGGCTGTTGCGGCCAGATCGAACCGTTCGGCTACAGGTTTAAAGCCATCCATCTGTGTGCGTGCCCAGCTGAGCAGGTTTTCCATAAGCCTCGCGGTGTAGCCCAAATTATTTCGTAGCGTAGCAGCATATAGTGTCATTTTCTCTGGCGATATATTGCCAGATTCCAGTAACTGAGTGAAGGCGATCAAAGAATTAACGGGGGTACGCATATCATGACTTATGACACTGAAAATGCGGTCCTTTACCTCATTAAGTTGCTCTACTTCCTGCTTTTGTGCCGTTATTTGGCGGTTGAGTTGTCCGGTCCTGCGCTGACTTAAATACGCCAGAATACCGATACCAAATAGAAGGATAGATACGAGGCCGAGATAAAAATTGATCTTTCGCTGAATCTGCAATTGCTTGCTGGCCAGCTGGTGCTGCACCAGTTCAACTTTCTCCTGTAGCTTAGCAAAAATAAGTGCATTGTTTTTGGCGGTATTGCTATCCTTGGCTACCATAGCTGAATCGGCATAAATAGTGGCCATTCCGGTTTCATGTTTGGCTGCATAAATTTTAAACAACTGCTTGAAAATCCGTTCCTTCAATGAGTAATCGAACCAAAAATGCCTTTGCTGGCATAAATCCAGAGCACGTCGCAATAGTTGCTCAGCTTGATCAAGTTTCCCCTGTTCAAAATATATGGTTCCGAGAATAAGCATGGAGCCAACAGCATTCTTAATTACATGATGGTTTATGCTAGTTGTAATGTCGGCTTCAAGCAATGGGATGGCAGCGTCGTACTTCTTTTGATGGTAATAAGTGATACCTATGTTACCCATCGTTATACCGGACCATACCGTATCATTGTTCGCAATAGCCGTATCATAAATTGCCCAGAAAAACCACTCGGCGCTGTCGTACTTCCCCATGTTACGGTAACATAAACCAAGGGTGTTGTAACGCGTAAAATTCTTCTTCAGATTGAAATCGGGCGCAGTTACTGACTCCTTAATATACCGGAGCGCATTGTCATTGTCGCCATAACGGTAGTAGGCGCTGCCTAATTCAAAGAGATACTGGTCCTTTCGAGGGAATTCTTCTCTTGAATACTTAGTATAGATGACGTTGGCTGACAACAGATGCTCAAACCCCGCAGCCTGATGCTGGTTCTCATAGTATAACTGCCCGAGGGCCTGCAAAGCATCAACTTCCAGGTATTGTAACTTTTTGTAGCGTGCATCTTCGAGCAACTGGCCCAGCATTTTCTCAGCTTCAGCAAATGCAATGGTATTCAACCAAACACCCTTCCTGATCCGCAAAAGTTTCATTTCTCCCTCAAGTTCCGGGTCTTTATTTTCCCTGGCCCAGGCTTCCAGCTTCGAAAGTTCTCCGGCAGTGATCTTTGACTCTCTATTACCTATGGTTTTGCTCAAAGAGTCTATCAAAACAAATTTATCGGCATATTTCGCATGCAATACATCGCCATGCCGACCAAAGGCCTGGCACCCAAAAACGACCAAAAAAAACATAAATACAAACCTAAACATATACTTTATTCAACCTCAATACACCAACAAAAATGGGTTCATATTTATAGCAGGAACGCTATGCAAGGGGCAACTCAAAGGTAAAACAGCTGCCCTTCCCAACTTCACTTTCCAGGGATATTTTTCCATTCATCAGGGCGATAAAGTTCTTACACAACATCAGGCCAAGGCCGGTACCCTTTTCCTGATTCGTGCCAGGTGTGTTTTCCAGTGGCTGGCCGGTATGTGAACTATTGAACCTTGTAACCAATTCCGGCACTATACCAATACCCGAATCGCTGACATTCACCCGAAGCATTCCCTCCACAGACAATGCCGACAAATGGATTACCCCTCCGGAGCTCGTATACTTAATAGCGTTGCTCAGCAAATTCCGCATCAGCAGGGCGGTCATATTAATATCTGCAAAAACCAGAGCCAGCGCTGGTATTTCGTTTTGGACCATCAGCCCTTTTTTTTCTGCTTCAGGCTGCAATAGCCCAACCACCTGACTTGCCGACGCTGCAAGATCAAATCGTTCCTGAACTGGCTTAAACCCCTCCATTTGAGTACGGGCCCAGTTGAGCAAGTTTTCCATCAGCCGGGCGGTATATCCAAGATTGTTTTTCAGTGTGGCCGCATAAACGGTCATCTTCTCAGGAGAAATATTGCCAGACTCGAGCAACTGTGTAAATGCGATCAGCGTATTTACCGGGGTGCGCATATCGTGGCTGATGACACTGAGTATCCTGTCCTTTACGTCATTGAGCTGTTCTACCTCCTGCTTCTGGCTAATGATCAGCTTATTCAGTTGTGCCGTGCGACGTTGGCTGATAAACGCAAGCACTCCAATCAATAGCAAAAGCACAGATACAAGACCGAGGAAAAAATTGATCTTCCTGTTATATGCGAGTTGCACCTGTTGGCTGCTTATTTGTTTGTCCTTCGCCTCGGTATCGTACTTGGCCTGCAGTTCCTTAATTTGCTGGGACTGAGCCCGGTTTAAAATAGTGTCCTTAACTTCGGCCAGTTTGGTAAAGTACTCGATGGCTTCAGGGTACCTCTTCTTACTAATATATATCTTCTTCAGCAATTCATACAGATCGCGGCGCACATCAACCTTACCCACTCTTTTTTCCTGTTCAAGGGCATTTAATGCGAAAGCTTCCGAACGAGCCAGATCGCCCATCTCATAAAAAAGCAAAGCCATGTTACTGCCTATCACCACATGGGCATCCAGGTAAATATTCGTGTCCAGTAATTGCAAGGCATGGTCATATACATTTAATGACGCAGCAAATTGCCGGTCACTTTTCAAAGCAGTAGCAAGGTTACAGAGAACAGCACCCACATATGATGAATCTCCAGTTTCCCTTGCATATGCGATTGCCTTATTATACAGGACAATGGCAGTATCGAGGTGCCCCTGGTTTTTATAAACCGTTGCCAGAGCATCCGTTATCATTGATCTGCGGCCCCTCACTTTAGGAGCGTCAACGTTGCGCTCGCAAATTTCCTTTGCCTTGAGTACATATTGTTTATACTTAGGCTGATCTCCTGTAACATCATATATCCTCGCTATACCCAGGCAAATCGATATCTGCCGGTGGTATAATTTCAGTCGTTCGTGTACTTCAAGCGCATCAAGGTAGTAGTGCAGGCTTTGCGGAAAATCAGCAAGGTGCTCGTAGCCAATTGCAAGTATCAGTTTCGCATTAGCCATCCCTTTCAGGTAGTTATGACTTTCGGCATCATGGAGCAGCACCCTGCAAACAGCTATACCATCCCTCGGTACCTCGTCAACTACTTGATTAGCTAAATGGAACAAAGAGTCCATCCTCAAGGTATCAATACTACTTTTCTGAATTGCTTTTATCTGCGTCTCAATATCAGACGAGTGCTGAGCGGAAAGCTGACAGGAAGCTAACAATAAACACAACAGAAGAACTGACCTTCTCATGTCACAAATATATATAAATGATGTAACAATGCAAGTTGGCCGTAACCTCGAAACACACTACCTCTAAAACAAAAAACGCAACAGTTTATGAGTCAAAGGCCCACCGGAATTGGGAAAATCAAAATACCATATCGTATCGATCGAGCTTGGGTCCGTAAAAATCCGTCCTGATTTGGGTGGTGCTAAACCCCTGCTTTTCAAAAAATTGATAAGTATGCTGGGTGGTATCAAGCAGAATCTTAAAGCCCGGAAATTTATCTTTGATTTCCTTAATTCGATATTCAAAGAGCATTTTACCCAAGCCCTGATTGTGCAATTAACACTGCACCATACCCCAAACAAGATTTGCAACCTGAGATCCACGGATAATATAATATCCACCACAGGCCACAACCAAACCTTTGTCTTCCAACACATAGAAAAACTCAGCTTCGGTATTTTTATAGGCAAGGTGACCTGAGTCCCGGCCGCTTAGCCACAATTCAAGACCTTCTTGCTCATCTTCAGCAAAGTAACGAGGCGTATTGCTTTCAAAAATCCGGATGCAACTCCTGTTGTGTTCTTTTGAATATTGTTTTATTTCCACGGGGAACATTGAAATTGAATGCGAACAAAACGAAATTATTCTGCTTACCTAATCAAAGTGACATCACCTTTGAACACCTTATTCTCACCCTCCGGTACCGCAACAACAATGATGTATTTGTAATTGCCGATATCCTGGGGCACACCATTGAAAATGCCGTCCCAGCCTTGCTTTATGTTCCAGTTGTTGTGATACACCAGTTCACCCCAGCGGTTGAAAATGCTGAAATCTACCAGCCTGTACTTGCCGGGGTTAACAATTCGAAACTCATCATTCTTTCCGTCGCCATTAGGAGTAAAAGCTGTCGGAATATAAATGGTATCATACAGCACATCGATGTTCACGTATGCGGTGTCACGACAACCATACTGGTTCATGCCAATAACTTCGTAGGTGGTTTTTCTGAACAGTGTAGCAAGTGGGTTGTTGATATTAGGATTGCTCAGGCTACCATCATTTGGAGACCATGCATATTTTTCTGCACCCAACGAATTGAGCTGTATTGTTGATCCATAATTTACTACCTGATCAGGTGTAACGTTTATCAGGATAACGCCCGGCAATATACTTACCGTAATGGTGTTGAAGCTACTGCAGGCGGCGCTGGTAGCAGTAACGCTGTAGGTACCAGCAGCGGCGGTTGTAACAGCATGAATAACAGGATTTTGTTGCGTAGAGGCAAACCCATTTGGCCCTGTCCACGACCACGTAATACTTCCACCTGTAGATGTCGCAAAAAGGGTAAGAGTTGCTCCGGCACAAACCGGACTATTACTCTGGACCACTGGCACAGACGGCGCTCCCGGATCCTTGAGTTCAACCGGGCCTAAAACATTTGAATTACACCCAAGTGAAGAAACCTGAAAACCATCGTAAGTACCAGCAGGCAAACCGGTTATCACCACATCCCCTGATGCATCTGCTGTTATAGTTACTGTAACAGGCGACCCACCCTGTGTATAAACAACGGAATAAGAAACACCTGCCAGCAAGCCGCTGAACGTTACCGTGCCATCGGTACCCAGGCAAGTAGTAGGATCGGTATAACTTAGCCCTCCAATTATAGGCGTCGGGTTAATGACAACGATAGTGGTAGCAGGTGCTGAGGCGCATCCCAATTTTGTGGCAATTACCGTATAGGTCCCCGCATTTGCCAAACCCGCCGAACTAATGGTGGGATATTGTACGGGAGAATAAAAGCCTGCAGGTCCGGTCCAGATGTAAGTAACCCCAGCGGTTGTGCTGCTGGCAGAAAAATTAACCGGATTTCCGGAACATACCGGGCTGGTATTTGATGCCGTTGGCGTAGCCGGAGCTGGTGGAAGGTTCAACACAATGGGGCCGGCAATTGTATTAGAGACGCACCCGGAAGCAGGAACTGTGACAGTTATGTTCGTGTATGTCCCTCCTCCCAACGATGAGATGATCACCTGACCAGAGCCATTTGCTGTAATCGTTACCGAAACCGGAGTACCACCGAGTATGTAATTAACAGTATATGTAGCCCCGGGAGACAGGCCATTGAGCGTTATGCTTCCGTCATTGCTGACACAAGTTGTAGGGTCGGTTGAAGAGGTCGATGTTATAAGAGGCGAAGGATAAACAGTAACAGTTGCAGAAACCACACAACTTGCCGACAGCGAATAAACGATGACCGTAGTGCCGGGAGAAACACCCGTAATAACACCCGTGCTGCTATTGATTGTGGCTACAGATGTATTACTGCTGGTCCAGGTACCACCACCAACGGCATTGCCCAGGGTTGTTACTGTGCCGGTGCAAACTGTAAGAGAACCAGTTATTGCCGAAGGCGACGCAACAACAGTAACTGTAATGGTTGAAACACAACCAGCAGGAGTTGTATATGTTATAGTAGTCGTCCCCAGGCCAACAGCATACACCACGCCCGTTGAGGCAGTAATTGTTGCCACGGACGTTGTTGAACTGGACCAGGTTCCCCCACCAACTGTATTATACAAATTACCCGATGTACCCACACACAAGTTCGTACTTCCCGTTATAGGCTGCCTTGGGTTAACTGTGATTGTCGTAGTGACAGTATCCTGAAAACCACATGAGTCGGTTACGACCATAGTATAAGTTGTAGTGCTGGTTGGCGAAACAGTAACAGATGCACCGGTCAGCCCTCCGGGATTCCAGGAGTACGTATAAGGTGGCTTCCCATAAACGGCGGTGTCAGTAAGTGTAACTGACTGGCCAGAGCAAATTACCGAGCCGCCACTTACCCCTATTGGGTGTGCATCCAGGGTTTCACCAACAACGGTTATATAATAGGGCTGTGTTGCTGTAATATATAAGTTGCTACATGGCGATGCCGACGCATAACTCTGGTACATATTCATAGTTACATTCAAATCGAATGTATCACATCGCTCGGCAGGGACACAGGAAGAAAAGTCACTGTAAAGGGAGATATCGTAACCACCACATGTTCCTGTTGTTGCTGTCGGGCAATACCAGTAAAATGTAGAAGTAGCTGGATTACGGCACGCACCCAGGTAAAAATCAAGGGCACCGTTTGTAAGCAATGCGCCGCCACTGGTCTGAAATTCAAATGAAAATTGTATATCTGTAATGGTCAAATCCTGAGGAACTCTTGCAAGATTTACAGTCGGGCAGCCCACTGTCCAGCTGGCACTGTATGAAGAACCCGGAACTGTAGCAGCCGTGCTATCTGCTACCAACGGATCAATAATAACAGGGTAAGATCCCGGCGCTCTGTTCAGGAAATCGCCCGGCACAACAATGTCAAGCGTTTGCTCAACCCCGAGATGGTACTCCAGATCACGTAATGTATGTTCACCGTTATTCTGTTCAAATGCAGTTGCAGTGGAAATAACGAACACCTTATTGCCGGAAGCATTACGCACTCCAATAATACCCGTATAACTGCTTGCGACATGCATATCCAGTTCCATACCCTTATCTAGCAACAAATGGTCACGAACCAACAGTTTACCACTTGCATAAGCAGGCAGCGCATGCTTTAACCAGAAATTGGTTTTGATGGCTCCTCTTATGGTGTGCATTTCAATATCAATACCCGGCCATGCGTCGGTAATAAAAACACCGTCATCACCAGCGGTTAGCCTTGTCCAATCTGCATTGCCCAGCGAAGATATTGTGCCATCGGGGCGCTCGAACAGCAATTCAAGATTATTGTTAAAGCGAAATCCCTGCCCTTCTTTGCCAATTGTTGCGAATTTATCTGCGGCATTGATGCCAGTAGGCGTCGGCTGATGTAGTGCGTAATAGCCTTTACCGTGAGGAGCGAGACGGCTGACAATAGTATGCCAACGTCCGTCACCATCCTTGTAATGCATTGGGCCGCTTCCTGTTTGAGATAGTATCTTTTTACCATTACTCCCCTTTCTGGTAAATATTTTTGAGATCTCAGTTCGTTGCCCGATCAACTCATAACAATCGCGGCAAGGCGCTTCCTTAAAGAGCAATCCAAGCTCCGGGTCTTGCTCAGCCCCCCTATTGCCCTGAAGAACTTCTGAGCTGTTATCGCTAAATGGATTGGTAAAATTCTGATAATTGAACTTCCCTTCCGCCATTCCAGGGCGGGCTTGGGGCAAATTTTGTGCCTGCAAAGTACTCGCACAACTGCCAATACAGATTATTAAAATAAACTGAATAAAATTGTACAACCGTTCCATACTGTCCAGTGTTAAAAACCCGATACAATATTAAACAACATTTATTATATGGCAAAATAAAATAAAGGGACTGTGCTTCTGAAAAATCGACTATCCCGATCCTGGTTTCGCCATACTTTCCCAGCGGTATAACTTCGATCCTTTACTAAACGATAGACATTACAATCAGCATCCCTCCATTGGTGAGAGCCACTTCCCGCTGTATGCGATAACGAGAATTAATTGCCATTATAAGTGCATCCGCATTATTGGTCGGTGTAGCAGAAAATGTAAGATTATGAGATCGAACTACATTGCCTCCCGAATCAAGAATAATAAAAGCAGGTTGATTTAAACCCGCAGAGCCTACGTTAACAGCCATTTTTTGAATTTTACAGTGTTAAAAAATTAATTGTTATAAAATCATAAAAGTAACTAAATAACTCAATTTTTGGCTCATTTCCTGGTAATTATTTTCAGGATTTTCTGTACGGCTGCATTTTGCAAATTGTCACTCCGGATTCCCGCCACTGCCTATAAAAGGCAGAAACAAAATATGTAAATATAAATTAATAAAAATACACTCCTTAGTCTATTCGCTTAATAAACCGACAAGATTAAAAAATCATGCACGAACCTTTAGATTAACCAGTGAAGAAATCTCAGTTCACCTCTTATCGTATGTGGACTTTAAATATCTAAAAACACTCTCATGATACAGAAAAGACATATTTAATATTCACTGCAAAACAGCTACTAGCCTGTATTTTGTAACAATTTCTAATCCCTGCCTAATGTATAGTACTGTCATTTAAACTAATACACATAAAATTAATATACAAGTTAATAACTTCTGACAAAAAAATGACTGAATAACATTTGGTAATGAATTAGGTTTTGCTTAACATTACGCAACTGTTCATTCATAACTGAACACTTAATGCCTCAAAGTCAAAGTAATTCTGCCAAAAATAACGGCACCCAAAATAATAGTCAGGATCCTGCTCTGAAGAGACAGGGGCGAAGCCGTGTAGAGGCGACTATCACGCCTGCAAAAAACGATTCATCACTGGTTTTGAAAATTATTGCAATTTTAGCTGTAATTGCTTTTCTGGCTTATGCAAACACGCTGAGCAATGGATATGCAATCGACGACATTGAAGTACTTCAAAACAACGCTTATGTAAATAAAGGTTTCCAGG
This sequence comes from Flavipsychrobacter stenotrophus, assembly GCA_947379685.1. Taxonomy (GTDB): domain Bacteria; phylum Bacteroidota; class Bacteroidia; order Chitinophagales; family Chitinophagaceae; genus Flavipsychrobacter; species Flavipsychrobacter stenotropha_B. The sequence continues at coordinate 20,725 of CANCOG010000019.1, forward strand.
GTATAGTAGAATTACTCACTACCCCACACCTGAGAGGTTTCATGATTGCTCCTAATGAGACTTACAGACCACTGTCACTAGTTATGTTTGCCATTGAATTTCAGTTTTGGGGCGCCAACCCTGCTGTAGGCCATTGTTTTAATATTCTTGTTTTCGTGGGGTGTGTTGTGCTTTTGTTCATTTTTCTAGACAAGTTATTTGAAGGCAAACGACGCGCCGTGGCATTTGTCACATGCATTTTGTTTGCATTGCACCCTATACATACAGAAGTTGTAGCCAATATCAAGAGCCGAGATGAATTGCTGTGTTTCTTTTTCGCGATCCTGTCTCTTATATTATTTTCAAAAAGCATTTCCGACAATAAACCTGCCCACCTGCTGACAGGCACTGCCGCACTCTTTTTCTCTTTTATATCTAAGGAGACAACCATCACATTCCTGGGTATTATCCCGCTCATTTTCTTTTTCTACCGTCAGGGAAATCGCAATAAAAGTATCATTATTACAATTGGCGCTATTTTCTCTGCACTTGCATTTCTGTTGATAAGAGCCGCAGTTTTAAAGGCAAATAATAACACGACGATGCCATTAAGCATAATGGATAATAACCTGGCCAAAGCGCCCGACTTTTTGACCCAT
>CANCOG010000020.1 GCA_947379685.1 Flavipsychrobacter stenotrophus
AATAAAGTACACCAACTGTCTTGTTCTTTTCCATTTCTGCTTCGTTGAAAAAGTCTTTAAATAGTTCACTATTCGCAGATTTTTCGCCTCGCATAAAAGAAAAATAACTTCGCCATTTGGTGTACTTTATTTTATCAACGTTCCTTAGGTGAGTAGCAAAGATATAAAAAGGGATAAAAAAGTATAGCAGGTTAGAACAGGGTTGCGTTTCAAATCTTAACCCATTCAGTTCACCCGGAAAATAAATAATAAGGCAGCTACATCAAAAGGTTTCCCTTTTCCAGTCTATAGAAACCCCCGAGCCTTTTGCCAGGAATACGGAGTGAGGTTTGAGGTGACTTAAGTTTGAAAAACTTTGACCATAATTTTTCTCAAAATCACAGTCAACGGCGTAATCTAATACTTTATGTATTTCCCAACGTGGGTGGCGCACTTCGTATTCCTGACTCTGACTCTCATTTACTTTTGTGTACCCGTAATAATGTTCGAAAATAAACTCTTCCATGCTTCCAGCTGCCATGGGTGAACTGGCATTTTCAGCTGTTACTTTCATTTGGTTCCAACTACCGTTCCTTTTCCAATCGTATTGTACTTTCTGGTTTAAACCCGAACGGGATATTAAATGTTTTGTTGGTATGGAGATGTAGTGCTCTTTATAAAGTGTATTGGCTAACCAGGCTACAGCCTTAAATGGGACAGTCTCATTAATGAACACTACCCCTCTTTTTTCAATACCTTGTTGGATTCTTTTCACATAAAATCGAAGATTGATCTCTTCAAAACTACCGAAAAAGGGAACTGGTATTCCAAAAATACTTGTCTTCATGAACATGAAGCCAACCAGGCTCACGAAAGTTCTGTTGTCGTAAGTGTCTAGCACGACTCCAGGCGGTAAAAACGACTTTAATATTTCCGGATCAATTTCGTAGTTGACCATAATGAGCTGTTCCCATTTTGCATTAAGAAAAGTAGCCGGCATATTTTTTCGTTTATTTTTAGCAGAATACAACATAGTTATTCTAAACTCGCTCACCACCCTGCTATCATAGAAAAGTCGGATGGCGCTTTTCATTTAGTACAGCCAGGATGGGCCAAAGGTAGACTACATAAACAATCAAGGAAGATAAATGATTTGGGGGACTGTTAAATATTTGGGTTGAAACTACACTGCAGTAAAGTGCTTTCGGGGTTTATAGCAACAGGGGCATATCCATTACCGAACCTAAAAAAGTCTTGAAAAGGAATGTCCATCAATTCCCTTTTTAGAGCAGAATACGAGGCTCGAACCATTATTGGCCCTAAACCGCACGCATCAATTATTGCACGAATTGGGCAATGACGATTGGTATTTCCCCGAGTTCCAAATTAGCTGTTCCATCTTTTCACGATCAATAATAATACTAGCCCTGTAAAGAGGTAACGGATTCCATACTTTATTACCCTCATCCCATCTTTCACTTACTGCGCTCCACAAAATCTTTTTTTCCATATTGACTATAAAAATATTACTTCCGGGATTAGCCATGGAAACAAAGAGCGCATTGCCTGGTAATTCTATAACATTCCCTCCCGTCGTAAACCCTTTTGGAGCAACCGCATCGTTATTGCATTCAAATTCCCATGTTATTTTCATTTTTTCGCCCCTTGAAAAAGGTGCTTTTAATTTTTCAATTTTAGGAAATGCACCGGGATTACAGACATTATTATTGAACAAAAATAAACTGCCGTCTTTCGCCATCTTCAACCCATGTTGTGCGCAAAACAGACTGTTACCTTTTACGGGGACAAATGGTTTGTATATTTCACCATAGCTGCCAGATACATTCCCCGAAGGGTAATCTATTTTGATGAGCCTGCTGATGGTTTTAAAACTGACATAAATTTCATGATTTTTTTCATCAAAATAAAAAGCGTTAGGGTGAATATCAGTTAAAGGCATGTTTTTTGTCATGGGGTAATTTGCAAGATCCGATTCTTCGTAATATTTTGAAGATTTCCAGGACCAGACAACATTGCCCTGCGCATCATATTCCACCAGGGTACCGAATGGCAGCCGAATGCAATCGACGGCATTTTTTTCAGGCTGCGTTTCTTTATTGATTGTTATGCGGAAACTGCTGTCGATGAGACTATTGCAGGACACATCTTCGTTGCCCAAAATCATATAATGGCCATTACTGAGCCTAGTGAACTCATGATGGTAATTCCCACCGCTGTGACCGCCAATTTTAGCGTCATTTGGTGCTTTCCATAGAATGCCCCCATCGTAATTTACTTCATAAGCTTGAACCGCACCCAAAAAAGTTATCGTACCCCGTGGTGAAAGCTTTAAATCGGTTACCGGTAATTTTTGCCCTTCTATTAACGGCAGATACCAGATGGGCTTGCCATGCATATCATACAATATATTTTGTTGATCCAAAAAAATATAAGCGTCCTTAAATTTTAATGACTGTTGTTTAATTCTTAATCGTATGTTGCTTGTGTCAACTTCCGGAATTATCCCTGTGCTAAAATGGTGAAGTACACTTCTTGATTTAGTTGCAGGGGTGGTATAGACTACCTGCCACGTATATTGGCTGCCAAAAGATGGCACTTCAGCAATTATTTTGTTACCTTTTGAATGAACAGTTTCTATTATGTTTTTCCTGAATAAATCCTCGGTATCAAAGCTGCCTGACGCAATTTCAATGGAATAATCATTTACCTGCCTTTCAGCCGGGATCGAGAAACCGATTAGCCGGTAATTAAGCACGCTGCATTCAACTGGCGTTAATTGAGATTTCGTACTGGTGTGCAGCACAAATAACATGACAAGCGTATTTAGGGTTTTGAGCATATAGAAGACGTATTCATTAAATTATATGCAATTCTAACCCTAAACTATTCCCTTACTTGTAGAAAAAATTTGACGCTGACCAATGTATTTTTCATTAGTTTTATTGGCTGACAGCAATATTTTTTATTTCCGAACATTAAACAAACAAGAAGCATTCACACTGACCTTTTTATCTATAACTACTATCTATGATGCATAATATTGTGATCGCCGACGATCATACCATGATTAGGGCGGGAATAAAATTATTATTAGCCTCACGGCTGAGTTGCAAAAATGTTAGCGAGGCGGATAGCTGTAGCGGGCTAATGCATGAATTGAAAAAAGGAACGTGTACACACCTTATTTTAGATGTTGTTTTTCAGGACGGTACATCGCTTGAAATGGTGCCGGCAATAAAAAAATTATACCCCGACATCAGAATAATGATCTTCTCCATGCAGTTGGGCGAAATATATGCCGATGTATTCAGACAGTATGGAGTTCAATACTACCTCAATAAATCATCGAAGGAACAGGACTCCATCAACTACATAAAACGCTTTTTGGCCGACGAACCTATTGTATATAAAGGCAACACCACCGCTGGAAATAACCCCTTTTCTTTACTTGCGCCCAGAGAGCTGGAAGTACTGCATTACCTGCTTATCGGGTATAAAACAAGCGATATTGCCCGAACACTTAATTTGAGCAGCAGCACCGTTTCAACATTTAAAATGAGAATTTTCGAGAAAACATCTTCAACCAGCCTGGCCCAGTTGCTGGAGTTGGCTGGGTTAAATGACCTGGGTTACTATGTAAATACAACTAGAAAATAGATAATACGCTCTGGCCCGCTTGAGTGTTTCAGGCATTGGTTTTCAGGGAAAAATAAAATGTTGTGCCCTTGCCTTTTTCGCTTTCCATCCATATTTCGCCCCCGTTTTCAGTTACAAACTCTTTACAGAGTTTAAGCCCGATTCCATTGCCTTTTTCATTATCTGTCCCAATATCACTGCCTCCCGCCGACTCAAAAATATCTGGTTTTTTATCACTTTTTATCCCTACTCCATTATCTCTAACAGAAAATACCATTGTGGATTCATCTTCAGATTTGCGGGCGTTTATTTGAATAAAACCATTTTTATGCGTAAATTTTATCGCATTAGAAAGCAGGTTGCGGAAGATAAATTTAAAATGGTTGGGGTCCGCAAAAACTGTGATTCCCGGATCAATGTTGTCTTCTATTGTAATTAACTTGTTTGCTGCCGCTATATGTACAAAGTGAAGCACTTCGGAGGCTACATCATGTATGTCAATATATTTTTGATTCAGACTCACGCCCTGGATTTGCTCCTTTCCCCAATCAAGCATGTTTTGGAGTGTTTCAAACGAGGAAATTGCGTTTAGCTCCAGCTGACCTAACAGCTTATTCCTTTCTTCGGGAACAATTGAATCGTCTTTACAAAGTCCCAACGCCAGAGGCATAAAGCCAATAGAGCCAATAAGGTCATGTGCAATAATGGAAATAAGTTTGTTCTTAACTGAACTTGCTTTTTTTAACTGTTGTTCACTTTTGGAAAGATGTGTATTGATTTGATTCAGCTTCCACAAAAAGAATACTACTATTATCAACAATACAAGGAGTAATGCAGCAATTGTTATTATTGTATTCTTTTTTTGCAGCTGTTTCTGTTCTGAAAGTTCAAGTTTAAGGAATTTAGAAGATAATTTGTCCAGGTCATGCAACGCCTCAAGGTTGGCTATTACCCTTGCCTTTTCGAGGCTTAGCACACTATCCAATATCAACTTTTGTTGCTCAAGTACCGAAAAAGCTTCCTTGTAATTGCCCTTTTCTTTATAGAATTCAATCAAGTGTTTTAAGATGTCGGCTTGTAGTTGTTTGTCTCCAATATCTTTTGCCGTTTGCAGTCCTTCTTTCAGCAATGCAATGGCATTCTCAGGTTTGCTCCTTAAGTCCAGATTAGCAATATTCATTAAAATACGAGCATAATTTTCGGGTAAATGTTCTTGTTCAGCGATTTCTAAAGCCTGCCGATAATAAAGTGCGGCTTTTTTTTTATCGCCCATTTCAGCATATACATCGCCTATGTTAATAAGTGGCAAAATGCGAATTTGTGCATATGCAGGGGCTTTACTTTCTTCGAGTGCTTTTTGCAAATACTTCATTGCACTTAAATAGTCTTTCTTACCAATAAATACCGCGCCGATATTATTATTGATAAAAATAACAACATCGTTGACTGGCTTGCCATTTAATAGTTTCAGTCCCCTGTAATAATACTCAAGTGCTTTATCAAAATTGTTATTGATTTCATTGGCTTTTCCTAGTTTTATATAATCATCGGTAATACCCACCGTGTCATTTAGACCTTCATAAATCTTTAAAGCGATAAAAAAGTGGTTAGCAGCACCTGCAAAATCGCCCTTTCGTCCCTGTACAACCCCTAAAACATTGTTTGCATTTGCAATACCATATTTATCATTCAGTTCAGTGAATATTTTCAAGGCTTCTTCGTTTGTTTTTTCGGCTATTTCAAGCATACTTTTTGATGCATATATCCCACCAAGGCGCGAGAGCATTTCAGCAACACCAGGCTTATAATTATGTCCCGTAAATACCGAAAGCCCTTGATTCATGTAAAAAATCACAGAATCTGAATTTGAATATTCGTAATGAGTGTATATTTCCACATATGCCTTTAATTTCTCCGAATCATTGCCCGCTTGCTTTAACTTACTGTTGAGGGCTGCAATATCGTTACGCCCCGAAGCTGCACATGATAAAAACATCATTATTACGAGGACGGAAAGCCGGAGAGGAAGCAACTTTCGCGTGCTAGTTTTATACAGAGAACTGTACCTCATCGTAATTCCGCTGATTAGCAAATAGTGCATAATTCCGGTAAATTACAATTTCCGACCCAGGATAACTATACTCCTTTTTTAGATAAATTTTCGATCAAATAAATATAATACAACTATCTTACCTTTACTAAAGGATAAGTATTTGATTGAAAAGCACAAACATTATATTTAAGCTTACGCAGTTCACGGTAAGACTTGAATGAGCGGCAGAAGTTTATAATAAAAGTGTGCTGGTGGTGATCTGTCCCCGTGCACAAATAAAGTCTTGAAAGTACGGACTATCAAGACTTTACGTTAAAAGCGAAAGAGGAGACTCGGACTCGCGACCGTCTTTAGGAGGCACGAAGCAATCTCAAATGTTTCGTAATTAGAGATTCGTAAGATTGCTTCGTAGCTCGCAACGAACGTTCGATTTTACACGATATATGAGTATTTGAGCCACTTTCACTAGAACAGCGCTGGCAAATCAACTATTTGTTGCCTTTCCGTTCCACAAAGTACATATCAATACTTCCCTTATTTTTGGCGGCAACCTTACCACGGTGCTCGCAGGCAAATTCGTCTTTCACCGACTGATACGTACTCTCTGATATATTGATTTTACCGGCATCACTGTTTTGTTCCATGCGTGCAGCTGTATTTACTGTGTCTCCCCAAATATCGAAGGCAAATTTACGGATACCAACAATACCTGCTACAACGGCTCCGGTATTGATGCCAATACGAATACCAAAAGTGCTATCGCCCAGCTGTTCCTTGCGCGCCACCATAAAATCGCGTATCTCCAGAGCTGCCGAGACTACATTTCGAGCATGGTTTTCGTTTTTGGCAGGCAGGCCACAAACCGCGAGATAAGCGTCGCCGACTGTCTTTATTTTTTCTATATGATATTTATCGCAAATATTATCAAATGCCTTAAAGCAATCGTGCAATTCACCCACCAACTCCCGCGCAGTCATACGTTCGCCTGCTTTTGTAAAATTGGTGAAGTCGGTAAACAACACAGTAACATCATCGTAATGCCGTGCATCGGCAGCGCCTTTTTGCTTAAGTTCTTCGGCCACTTCAGAAGGCAGGATGTTCAACAGTAATTCTTCCGATCTGCGGAATTGTTGTTCGGTTAGCTCCTTCTCCTGCTCAATCTCGTGCTTCTGCTGCTCAACTACCTTATTCTTCTGAACAATTTCAGCGGTGCGTTCATCGACGGTACGTTCCAATTCGCGCTGTCTGCGTTTGAGGGCAGCAGTGCGCCAGCGGAAAATAATAATAATGCCGCCGAATAGGAAAATGATGTAAGCAAGATAAGCCAATTTGGTTCGATACCATGGTGGTAATACGGTGAACGAATATGATACCGCTTCGCTCCAGCTGCCATCGGCCGTCTGCGCCCTCACCTTGAAGGTATAACTACCCTCGTTTATATTGCCAAATGTTGCTTCCTGCTGTTTCATGGCAGGGCTCCAGTCTGCGTCATAACCATCCAGCATGTAGCTATAAGCCGCAACCCCAGTGCGGGTTGCAGCGCTGCTGTTGAACCCAATAGTGACATTGTTATCGGTGTAAGGGAGTAAAAGATGTTGCGGTACGGGATAAAACGGTGCTACACTGTCTGCAACAACGTCGGCAAGCATGGTTTGAATACTGTCGCGCTCATCTGCCGATAACTTTTTGTCATATGTCGCAATCAACTGTTGTTCCAAAAGCAGGCTATCGGGCTTCGAAGCAAGCAGGTACCAACAAATGTCGCGCCAATTGATTTTGATTTTATCGACTACAATACGTAGTGCCGTTTGCTTCCGGTCTCCAAAATAGCGTCTGGCATCAAACTTCATTAATCCATACACAGGATCTGTGATGCCTGCCCAAACCACCCCATTGCTATCCAAATGCAGACAACCACTTCCGGGATTAGGATTAAGCCCGCGGACCGGGAAGCCGTTGTTATTGTTCAGCAATTCCAATTGCGCCAGCTTTCCATCAGCCCCAATTGGTTTCGATGGGTTGAACGTCGCTAGCCCCACTTTTGTGGCAAAACCTGCGATTATCCGGCCATCTGGCATTAGGTTCAACTGAGTAATATTGTTGTCCGGCAAGCCTTCGTCACTACCAATATTGAGGACATTACTCCAAGTAAACGGGGCCTTACCTCCCGGCGAGACAATTGCGCAAGTTAGACCGCTGGTAGTAGCAATATAAAACTTTCCCTTTCCATCGCTGGTTATCGCATTAATTTCATTGCCTGCCAAACCTTGCTCTGTGGTAAACAGGGTTACGTTTTTGCCATCCAAAATGCACAAACCCTTGCGGGTACCTATCCAGAGCAACCCGGATAGGTCGGCATAAAGGCACTTAATATGAACATCTGGCAGGCCTTGCTCGCGGCCATAGTTTTGAAACACCTTTCCATCATAACGGCTCAGCCCATTTTCGGTACCTATCCATAGGCTACCATTGCCATCTTCAACTATGCAATTCACTTCATCATAGGCAAGCCCTTGCGCTGTGGTGTAGCCTGTATATGTTTTACCTGTTATTTTACCAATGCCTGCGGATGTAGTCCCCACCCAAATATTATTCTTTTTATCTGGCAAAACGCAGTTAACAAAACTATCCGGCAGGCCCTGCGGCAAACTGTAGTTGAGCAGATTCATGCCATCATAAAAGTTCAACCCATCACCATCGGTGCCCATCCATAGGTGGTGTTGCGCATCCTCGGCTATCGTTTTCACCCCACAGCGCACCAGTCCTTTCTGCACATTTGGAAAGAAACGTACCGCGGGTGAATGATACAGATTAATATCCCCACTACCTATGAACCATATGGCTCCATCTTTATCCCTTGCTATGCTCTTGACTTCGTTGCCAGGGACGGAATAACTCTGAAAGGCAGTGCCATCCCAGGCACAAATGCCATTATTGGTACCCAACCAAACTCTGCCACCATTATCCGAACTTATCGCATTTACCTTATTGCCTGCCAACCCCTGAGCCAGCGAATAATTGGTAAAAGCGGAACCATTAAAGACACTCACTCCATCGCCAAATGTACCCACCCAAATGTTGCCGGCGCTGTCGGCAGCAATACTTCGCACTATATTATTAGCAAGGCCTTTTTCCTTATTGTATACGATGAATGATTTACCATCATACTTACATACGCCACTGCTGCCAGTTCCAATCCATAAATTACCTGACTTATCTTTTGCCACGCAAGTAATAATATTGGCAGGCAAACCCTGTTCTGCGGTAAGCGCGGTGAACTTACTGCCATCAATTTTCACCAAGCCCTTGAATGTTCCAGCCCAAATAACGCCACCGGCATCTGGGAGCAGACACATAATATTATTGTTGGGCAATCCATTGCTTTGGGTATATGAAATGAACGACCGCCCATCATATTTCGACAAACCGTCGACTGTGCCTACCCAAATATTTCCTGCGGCATCTTCTGTAATGCACTTCACGGTATTATTGGCCAGACCATTGGCTTTATTGAAGTTGGTTGCTGTCTTGCCATCATAACGCGTAAGCCCACCACCAGAGCTGCCCACCCAAAGGTTCCCGCGGCTATCGCTGAACCCACACAACAAGTTGCCGGTTTGCAGCCACTGTTCAGGATTGTAACTAGTAAAATGTGGCAAAAGAGTGCCTGACAATATGCGCGGCGCACCAAGAGTCGTGTTAACCGTCGGCTGTAATGCTTCCACTGGTAGCATCGCCGGTGGCTGAATACTATCGGCTGGCACTTTCTTCCCGATATAACTCGCAGGCTTAAGGGCTTCTGTCGCCTTTCTTACATGTACCTTTTGTTGGTTGCAGCTAAAGGCAATAGGCAGAAAGGCCAGTAAAAAAACACGTATCGCAATCTTCATTTATTCTAATATTTACCCGGCTCACATAACACCCCGGCTCATGCCACAAAAAAACAGGGTGCCGCTTTCATGCGGCACCCAATGCAAAATTCTATCTATCAACAGGGAGGACAACCTCCAGCTCAATGCGACGATTCTTAGCCCGGCCTTCCTCAGTAGTATTGTCTACCAGCGGATGCTTTTTACCATTGCCACTGATTATAATGCGTTTTTTAGCTATGCCCTTGCCTTTCACGTAATTTTCAATTGATTCGGCACGCTTTAAGGAGAGCAGCAGGTTGAAATCATCGCCACCAACATTATCTGTATAGCCGCTCACTACCAGCACGAATTTAGGGTTCTTATCCAGCACATTGATCACTTCATTCAATCTGGCGTAGGTCGAATCTGGCATTGTAAGTTTGCCTGATTCAAAATACAAAGTTGTCGTATTGAATACTATGTGCGGCGGCAATTCACGAACAATTACGGTATCATTGGAACCGCTATTGTTCGATTCTGTGGTGGCTACTACTGTTTTCTTAACAGTGTCGCGGCAACCATTATTGCGCACAGTGCCGTAAACATCAGGACACTTATCAATTTTATCAGCAACGCAGTCTCCGTCCCTATCAGGGCAGCCATTGGTACAAGCAGGACCGCGCTCCAGCGGGCAGGCATCATCTTTATCCAAAATGCCATCACCATCGCTATCCGGACAGCCGTGGAAGTCGCCCTTCGGTCCGGCATTGCGAATACAATCATCCCGCCTGTCTGGCACTCCGTCATCGTCTATGTCCTTATCTGGCCCAATAAAGAACCTAATTCCGAGCATTACCCCCCAATTGGTATTCACAGCATTCTTTGTGCCTTCGAGCAAAGATGTGTATGAACCTACTTTTTGGGTGAGCCTGTATTTTGAATTATCGCTATTTGCCCATTGCTGGTAAGTATACCAGGCACCGGCATTTGCCGTAATGCGGTAAGTCAACTGATAAGACACCCCTCCCTGAACCATTGCTCCAAGAGAAAAATTATTGTATTTCTGAGCGCCGTAGGAGTGATTGACAGGCATATCAAGTCCAACATTGTATCCCCTTGCCCTCAAATCGTTGAATTTATTGACAATATCTACTGCATTTTCTTTGTACATGTTGGTGATAAATGACCGGGTATACATAATGTCGTTTATGGCGAGCGACGTGAGGTCATTTCTGTCTATTGTTGCTATTCCTGCGGTAGTATACTGGTAAATAGCCTCATAATCAAACTGTGCATTGGTATTGTAATGGTTTTCGGAACTCACACTGAACATTGGGCCACCATCCAGAAAGACACCCAGACGCTGGTTCTTAAACTGATTTTTATACCTGAACAGCACGGGCACATTCATGGTTACCAATGAAATATTTTCCGTGAAAGCGCTTGTCAGCTTGCTGTTAGCTTTGGTAGCGGTTACGACCTGACGATAAATATAGCCGTGCGCATCAGTATCTACATATTGTGCCTTAAACTGATCTAACGACACCTGCCCGTACTGCTCATTGTGCATCAGCCCAATCGAAACACCAAAATGTTTGCCATAGTCGAAGAAATACCCAAAATGAATATCGAAAGAAGTTGACTTTTTAATTTCATAGTTGATACTACCCAGTTGATTCATGCCTGAAGCAATCTCAACATCTTTATATGCATTCTTAAAATACTGGTTGTCGCCTGTCATGTTTTCACCCAATCCCTGACGGTAGTTAAGTTCCACAATAACTCTTGGCAAGAGCTGATTGGGGGTCTTTTCCTTAAACAGGTTATTAACATCTCGTGTGGCCTCTTCTTTTTGGCCTGCATAATTCTCTTTGTTTTGAGCTACCGTACCCAGCGTAGAAGCCAGCATAATTACTAACGGGAGCCAAGTTTTTTTTCTTTTTGTCATCTCGATACGTATTATCTGGTTTTAGTGAATGTTTGTGTGGCTAATTTAGAACCATTGCTGAAGCATACAATCCTGTATACTCCCGGTGGCAAAGTTTCTGTATTTATGCCCGATAGTGGTGCCTGCGATGGGGCTGAAAGCATACGCCTGCCGGCCTCATCATAAATTTCGAAAGTCAGATTTTTGAGATTGACGTCATTTACCACTACATGCAACAGGTCTTGAACCGGATTAGGATACACTGTCATTTCTACTGTCTTGCCATTTCCTCCCTGTGAAAAACGGAAAGAAGTTCGCAATGTGGTATCGTAAACCTTTTGCTGACAGTGGGTTGCGGAATCTATGATTTTTACCAGATAGCGATATTGAGACATGTTGATCTTATTATTCAAGTCGTCGAATAAATAATACTGGTAATTGTTCACACCTGGCAGATCATTGTATTCATACGTCGCTCTGTTAATGCGCCCCCACCTGTAGCTGTATCCGTTTGTATAAGTTGAGTCCAGGGAAACACCATTGTATTCACATGCCATCACCATACCTACTGTATCGTAAAACACATCGAGAATTTGCGGTGCCTCTACATTACGAACCGCTACTTTCACGCTATCTGAATTGACACAAATCAATGAATTAGTAATGATTCGGGCCTGTATTTTCACCCAGCGATCACCGGGCAGATCTGCAAATGACAGGTTGAGATAATTGAGCGTATCAATATCCAAACGATCGCCCGGATAATTGCTGCTCCATGCATACCTGATCCTGCTATCTGCGAGACTGGAGTCTTCAAAATGTACAAAGTTCGATTTACGACAAACCAGGTTGGTTTCGGCCACTGTAATCATGGGCGCAGGTGGAGTCGGGCAAATGGTAAATGATACACGACTATGACCCGGACATCCATTCAGCGTTGAAAATGAGTAATCATAACTCCTTACTACCGGTATAAGGATATTATTACTACTTACAATATCAGTAATCTGCCCAAGTAGACCTATACTACTCAATTTAATAGTAACGGTATCGTCACCGGGTAAAGAAATACTTACCGAGTCATTCATTCGGCTATTACCAACGCTGTAGGTCGGAGTGTAATAAAGGAAACTGTTGCTGCAAATAGTGGGCGCAGTAGTATTGCTGATAACGGGTGTCGGGAAAATAGTTACGTGAACGGTATCAACGGTGCCATAGCAGTAATCGTTATGAACGTTTACATAAATTGGAGTAATGAAATAATCAAAACTGGCATCTAACGCATTAGATGAATCGTAAACGCGCTGAATGATGGAAGTCCTGGTACCTGTACTGTCTTTAAACGCGCCTCCTCCATAAGTTGCCGATGCATTTGTTTTGTCCCAAAAATATTTCACCGTACCGGTTTGCGCCGAACTTTCGAGGGTAATTTTGACTTCGGTGTTATTGCACGTGCTGTCTGTTTTCGGGTTGGGAGATGTGAGTATTATACGGGGTGAAACGTTAACCGTAATCGTCTTAGGGTCGCTCAGACATCCCTGATCTGAAACCGCCGTTGTGATGTATGAAATCTGATTTTCCCTATAATTGTCTTTATTTTTCAGCGTCTGTGCAATTACAGAGGTAGTGTAGCCGGCAGATGCATAACCAATATGGCTGGTATCAGTGATTGAAAAAATATAGCGTGAAATAGCTGTAGTAGTACTTAGCAATACATGTGTTGTGGTACTGTCGCAGATGTAAAAAATGGAGTCAAGGCTTGGGTTGTTGAAAACGGGCTTGGGATTTACAGTGACAAAAATAGTAGTATCGCGCCCGCGACAAGTAGGAACGAATGCAGAAGTAGATAAAAGGTATGGAGTAACGGAGTAAATAACGGTACCTGCAAAAGTGTGGCTGGTGTCTTCAAGGAACAAATTAATAACCGTATCGCTAAAACCTCCAGCTGCACCTATTACACCGTTTGGTGTAAAGGCGGTCCAGTTGAATAAGCTAGTAGCTGTAGCTCTGAGCGTGTCGAGTTTATTGGTATTGCTGCATACACGGTCTGAAACTACCGTATTGTATAACTTAGGTAATGGAAACACCACCCCTTTCAAACTATATGCCGGGCCAACACAATTACCCAAAACTGAAGTCGGAACTACACTATAACGCAATGAATCTTCATGTGTATTGAATGGGATGATTAGTGTATCGGTAAGTGCTGCCCCTACACCTTCGCTGGCGTTGAACCTTAGACCTGTTGAAGAAACTATCACCGGACTCCAGGCGAAGGTTGCTGAAATATAACCATTGGTATTCAAAGGCACATAAACCGAACCATTGCTGCAAACTGAGAAACTATCCGGAATGTTCATTGTCGGCACAGGATACACAACCACTCTGATATCGATAGGCGCACTATTACATCCAAAATTCGACGTGCCAATTACGGTGTAAACTGCAGTATCAGGCGCATAAGTACTGTTAGTCAATGTATCAATAATTCTGCTGCCACTCCCAGTGGCGCCGCCGCCAGCAATACCGCCAGGCAAGTGCTGCGTCCACCCAAAGGAAGTTTCTATGGCTGCACTTAGAGGGGCACTCAATGGATTGCCGCTGCATATACCATAGCTGGTACGTATTCCGGCCACTCCCGGCGCGGGGTTTACCGTATATGAAATTCGCTGCGCAGCCGCTGCCACACAACCGTGCGCCAGCGATATGGGCGTTATTGCGTAAACGATGGTGTTAGGATTGGTAAAACTCGGGTTAATAAGTGTATCTCCTATGAATGCCGGAGTAGTGGGATTTTGTGTAAAACCAGTGTTACCACCTGATTCGGTTGAAGAAACTGTCCAGGTAAAATTGCTCGGTATGTTTGTTATAGGCAGTGTGGTTGTTCCGCCACTGCAAATGGTATAAGCCGTTGTATCAATAACTGGCACAGTATCAGTGATCACAACATGATTCACCATGGTAGAGCAGCCGGAAATGGTAACAGTATAAAGAAAAGTATCTAACCCCGGGTAAAGTGCCGTAACTACTCCGGTTGCGTTAATAGAGCCACTATATCCATTAGTTGAGCCCCAAACCCCACCGGTAGTGCCATTAGTAAGCGAAATACTGCTGATTGTTGCGCCATTTCCGCAAACACGGGTCGGACCAGAAATCGGCGCAACTACCGGTAAGGGCTTTATTCTAACGTTATATGTATCAATTGCAGGCGTACCACAGCCATTGCTAAACGACAGGATGATGTCAGCACCACCCTGCACCAGACCTGAAACGGTTGCACTTGTGTCGCCGGTAACTGCAAGAGTTGATATTGCTGAATCTGAAGACGACCAGGCATATGAGCCTGCAGTATTACCCATTGCTGATAGCATAATTGTGTCATTAACGCACATGCTATCGCGCACACCGGCGAGCAGCATCGGCAATTGAGCTGCTGGTTTTGTCATAAGCGCAAGGGTATCGCTGCTTACGCAACCATTTGAATCAGTAGCTATTACAGTATATACAACTGCCGTAAAGCTGGTTACCGTCTGGTTAACCATTATAGTATCGCCGGTTGTGTCGCTTAAGAACGTACCTGGCGCCCAAACGAACCTTGTGGCCGTATCCCCGCCATTTGACGCCGATAAATTATAGGCGCCACTGCACACAGTATCTGTATGGGCACCAAGCAGGATATGCGGCCGCTGATTTATTGTGAATTGCGCACTATCGCCCCGCGTAAAGGGGCTATCTGCAACCACGCGCAACAAATAGTTACTTGATTCCAATAGAGAATCTGGGATAATAACTGAGATGGAAAGCGTATCGCCATATGTCGTTATTCCATGTAACAACGGAGAACGAAGAGAGTCAAATTGACCTGCAGTGTCGCTAACTACTACCGAAAAGACATTTCCAGGCCTATATTGGCTAGTGTCGGTAAGAAACTGAACCCTAATGCCTGAACCAGCACACACGCTATTTTGCGATAGCTGTGCGATTCTGATATGTGCGGCAAAAAGCGATACTGGACAGTAACAAAGGAGTAATAACAAAAAGTACTTACAGCAGTTACTAAAATTCATATAAATATATTAAATTATACAATTTTTAAAGGAAAGAACCCCTTGAAATCTATAACAATAGGCCGGAACGGCGACAAATATACAGAATAGAGGATATAGTGCAACTGATTTTGAAATCTAAGCATTAGTTTTACACTTGAGTGTGGCCGAAGGCTAATTTGGGGGCAGCTTGTTGGGGCAAATGGCTCAAGCTAGTTCCGTTTTTAAAATGCCAGAATCCCGTAGTGGGAATAATAAAAAATAATAGGGTATGAAACTTAAATTACTAGTGTTCTTTTGCCTTTTTGCATTGGGAGCATCAGCGCAACAAGAAGCAAAACCAGCGGCGCTTACGCTCGACAAAGCCTTTGTTGATAAGATCTTGAATAAGAAGTTCAACCTGCTTAAAGAATACATTTCTATCCTGGTAAAAAAAGACAGGGACAACCTTGAAAACGTTGTAAATGAAGCCATGAAGCTCTGGAACAACGACAATAAGTTCCTGGTAACCATAAAGAACAAAGGAAGTGCCGCCAAGCCAATTATTAAGCCGGTGCGTCCCTATTTTAGCACGATGGGCAAGTTGCCCTACAAAAATGTCGACATCACCTACCGCAACTACGTTTATGTAGGCAATATCATTAAACAGCCCGATGGCACCTACAAAGGTGTAGTCACGTTTCAGCAAGAATTTGTAGCATTTGATGCCGAGGGAAACCCACAGTATCATGATATTATAGACCGCACGTTCGAGATTATCGTTGTGGTGACAGATGTAATAAAAGACGGCCAAACTAAGGAAACGGCAGAAATATTTTTTGGCAACATGGGTGTAACTGATACCCGAATTTAACCTAAAAACCTTCGCCCAAAAACAAAAGAATAATGAATAAAACGCATAAAATAATATTATTACTGATCATTGTATGTGGTTCCGGTTTTAATAGGAGCTACGCACAGTACTTCACTAACCTGAACAAAACGGAAGATATTTTCAATTACGAGGTAAAGGTTATAGACGAATTTATTGAACGTTTTAACGACGACCCAAATTCATTTATCCGTAAAACTTATAAAAGCCAGAAGAAACCATTCACTGCAGGCAGGGAACGACTGTTGACGTCCCTCTTTAATCTGGCCAATGCTAATATGCTGAAAGACACCTCGCTAAATGACTTTATCAGGCAGGTCGCCGGCAAACCTGAGTTGATCCATTTTACTGATGGCCATTGGTATGCGAATATTGTTGCTGTGATAAATTACGACAATAAGGAAATGGAGGTACCAGTGGTGCTGGATATCATGAGCAGCAAAGAAGGTTGGTCTAAATGGATGATTGCAGGTGTTGGAGAAATTGCTCCGGCAAGTGCGGGTAAATCAAATATCAATTACAAAGAATTCGAGGCAAAAAAAGCGCCTACTTACATTTCTACCTCGGCCTATTCTACCGATTTTGTAGAACTTCATTATGTTTTCGCCACTAATATAGACCCAAAGAATTTCTTTGAAGCTTCATTACTTAATTCGGAGCAAGGAAAAAATTTCGTTAGTTTGGTTAAAAACGGAAAGATTCATTTTCTTTATGCAAGAAATATGACATTTAGCTTCTTTCAAGTCAATAACTGGATCTTTAATGTAGAACACTTCAAGCGACAATCGCTTAACAGCGGCTGGCTGATCAATGATATCAGGAAGGTATCTGCTACAGAAAAGGTTCGACTGGAAAACAAACAATTATTGAGATAAATAAACAATTCGGCTATGGCTGGCAGAAAATTACCATTGCTTTTCTATTCCTTTTTATTTCTTTTTTCATCACTCTCCGTATGGGGCCAGAAAAAAGGGGAAACAATCACTGAAAAAGAAGATGAAGCGATTAAGTCGGCAACGCGAAAAACACTGTCAGATTTCATGATGTTGCTGAACAATATCACGACTGCCGATATGACAAGCGATGACAAAGCCATCCTGATTAAGGGCGCATTTGAAGGAAATGGTAAAATATTCAGCTACACCAACGCGGCAATTGAAGATGACTACGACCCGAGAGCAACAGCATCGGGCACCCCACCTTCTGATGCCGGTAAGTATCTGAACAGCCTGATGACCTTTTACAAATATGAAGACACCTACGACACGGTGCAATATGAAGTAAAAGACGTTTCCTGTGTAAAGAAAGGCAGTGGCGGTAAGAAATACATCAAGGTGTTTTATTCCCAGAAATTCCCGGGCAAATATCAGGGTAACGATACTTCATTGCATTACACCAGGGTATTGCGTGTGGCAGATATGACCATCATCCGCGACCCGGAAAAGAAAGTATGGAAAACATATATCTCCAATATCGATTTCCTGGATACTTCGAAAGTAGATGACCGTCAAAATTGCATCACAGTTATACATGGAATGGACATTAGTGATACCATTATCATTACCGAAAAAAATGATGCCTATTACAACTATTTGGTGGAGAAAAGCAAGAAAAATATTAAGGAAAACAAATACATAGATGCTTACGTCTCTGTTCGGGAAGCGAAAGTTTCAGACAAATACAGTAAGATTTGCGCAGAGATCATCAGGGAGCTGTTTAAGAAAATTGAAAAAACGAATATTGAGAGCGGTAATCCGGATATTCATAATGCAGAAGATTACCTCAACCGAAAACTGGTACAAAAAGGCGATCAGTTGCGCAATGAATTCCGTTATGATGCGGCGCTTAAATGCTACCGCTACGCGCTTGAATTAAATCCTGAAACCAAGGGACTGAACAATACTATCAACGATATGTATGATAAGATAGATGGTATGGAGCAGCTGAGGAGCCTTTATAACAAGGGCATTTACGATCAGGCCATAAGCGCTTACAAAAAAGAACTCGCGATTTCAGGCAATGCCCGAAATCCTTATTTATACGAGGGGCTTGCGAGCAGCTATGCCAAAATACCATCAGAACAAGATAAGGCAGCTGCAAATTTTGAAAAGGCGCTAAGTATTGACCATACTAATCCCGATATCTACTTGGCTCAGGGCAGGTTTTATGAGCACAAGCAAGACCCTAATTACAACCTTGCTTACAAGGCATTTGTAAATGCAGTGAACAATATCGAGGATAAGGAAAACCCGGAACTCAATGTTATTTACAGTGAAATAGCGTTTTGCAAGGGTCTGGCGAACTTCTATCAGGATAATACGGTGCAAGCACTTGATTCATTCAACTCTGCGCTCAAGTTGAATCCTGACAATCCTGAAGTACTCTGTTACATTGGCAGGTGCCACTATCAGCTAAAGGAACCTAAGAAGGCGGAAAAATACCTGAAGCAAGCCATTAAGATCAATGCCCGAATGGGTGAAGGATATTATTGGCTGGGTAAAGTGTATTGTATTGCGAACTTATATTTGAAGGGCGATTATTCTGAAACAGCAATTGATAATTTCCAAAAGGCTATAGCGTTAGAACCTCATAATGCAGAGTGGAATCTGGAATTAGGAAAAAGACTGATGATGCGCGGCTACGACCAGGACAACTATATTGCCGCTATTGGTTACTTCTCCACCTGTATAGAAAATGACTCCCTTTTTGCGCAGGAAGCATTCCGCGACCGCGCCAAATGCTATTACTACCTAGGCAAGTACGACGAAGCCTACAAAGACTACAAAAACATTTATAACCAAAACCTTCTTGACTCTTCATACTACAGTTATCTGGGCTTCATTTACCTCAAAACCGGTAATCTTACAGAGGCAAGGAAATGTTTCTCCAACGTATTAGCATCAGCCGATGGGATGCTGGGTATGGGTGAAGCTGTTTACCTGCAAGACGTAGGGGCAAAAGACAAAGAACCCTACCTGCAATGGTTCCGCAAAGCATTCTCATTCGGTATCTCCCACGATTTCGTGAACAATGATGCAACAGTAAGACAACTCACCAAGGATAAGGATTTCCGGAAGCTGAGGAAGACGTATGGATATTAGTGCAATTCGAGACATTAATGCGCAGAAAACTTAGACGCATTTCCAATGAGAATTATCCAAATTCGGTAACATTGTACAAAATTCAAAGCTATCTGGAGGAATACCTCCGTTTAACTTCGCACCGATTTGAGTACTTTATTGATAATCGTCTTGCGACTGGCAGGTATAAAAATGCGAGTGAAATAGTGCATGCAGGTTTACGATTGTTAGAAGAGGAGGAAGTGCGCATTCATTAGCCTTAAAAAGCGAAAGAAGACGGCATTGAAAATGGTATTGCATAGGGTTTTGACCCTAAGAAACATCTTGAAAGTTCAAAAAGCTGGAAGAACTGAAAGAAGGTCAAATAGCTAAATTTTACCTCAATAACAAAGCCATTCAAGTTCTTTCAGACATCTGGAATTATACTTTCGAAACATGATCAGAAGAGCAGGCTGACAAGTACTACCCTATTCTGTTGGATTACTGCGAACAAGTAACAAAGTATAAATACCAAGGCACAAAATATGACGAAATTATTTTGAATTCATTAGGGTTCAATGCCAATCAGCAAATCGTTTTTACCAGATAATAGCTCCGAAAAAAAAACATTCGAATTTTACACTATAGAGTAGATCTAAAAAACAGTCTTTGGGGCTGACTTTTGATTTACTTGCCGTGTCGCTATGCCACAAGGCGAATTGATAATCGAAAGACTTGCGATTGTTAGTAGCCAGGCGTATTAACTTCAATAGGCTCCGCTCAGGAGCCTATTGAACAGCGAGCGGAAAACGAGACTCGAACCCGCGACCCTCAGCTTGGGAAGCGTAGCGTTTGGTGGTTTTTACTAATTTTATTATTGATTATCAATGCTTTATGCTACAATTTTTTTGTAATTTTTAATAAAACTTTGGAAAGTGTGTGAAGTTTTGTTAGAAAAATATTTCTGGTAAAAGTGTTGCCTGTAGCCACTTTCGTGGCGAAAGTTAAGCCGAAAAAGTGGCTCCGATTACACATCAATCGGAACAATCTGTCACAATGAGTAAATCTAACTCTTTTTCACAGCATATTCATCCTGCAATGAGCGTCATAAAGTGATACCTATTGCAACTGGTTTAACAACTTGTCCAATT
>CANCOG010000021.1 GCA_947379685.1 Flavipsychrobacter stenotrophus
TTATGATACAATACCTGTAACTGTAGAATATACACTTACTTCATATGCCGACAGCCTGGACCCGGTTATAGGTGCGCTACATACCTGGGGCGTAAAACACCGCGAACGCATGCTTGCCAATAGTCCCAAGGAAGCGTAATTTAGGTACAGGAACCAGGCATAGCCCTATTTTTAGCATATTTGATACTTAATAATGAAAAAATAAAATTGAAAAATTTTTCCTTGAAACCGTTGGCTTATCTTTGCAGCTATGTTACTGCATATACATCCTGACAATCCCCAAGCTCGTAATATCAAGACAGTTGTCGATTGTCTGCGTAGTGGGGGCGTGATCATTTATCCAACCGATACTATATATGGCCTTGGTTGTGATATCTCGAATACCGATGCAATCGCCAGAATTGCCCGTATTAAAAAGATAGATGTAAAGAAAGCACAGTTTTCATTCATTTGCAGCGATCTCAGCCACCTGAGCGACTATGCCAAGAGCGTTGATACACCAATATTTCGTTTGCTCAAATCTCTGTTGCCAGGTCCCTATACATTTATATTACCCGCCAGCAAGCAGGTCCCGAAATTACTGAAAACAAAGAAGGACACTGTAGGTATCCGTATTCCGGCCAATAATATTTGCCACGAGATCGTCAAGGAACTGGGTCACCCAATCATGAGCGCCTCATTGCCCATGGGTGATGACCTGGATGTTGAGTACTTTACCGACCCCGAAATTATGTATGAGGAATTTGGTAATATCGTCGACATTGTTGTAGATGGTGGCATAGGTAACATTCTTTCATCAACTGTTATAGATTGTACTTCCGGTAAGCCAACCCTCATCAGGGCGGGAGCGGGTGAATGGAATGGTGAGGATTAGGCTCAAGCATTAGATTGTATTTACTAATTAAGCCCTTCTTGTTGTTTCGCTGCGAACACGCATAGAAACCCTGCCTTGTGCCCTTTATTTTCCACCGTAATTTATCCTTGCGTCCCCTTGCGTTCCCCTTGTGCCCATTGTGGTAAAGCTGAACTAGACTTGGTACAAAAAGTCTTTGCTCCTACTGGACTCCAAAATCAATTGCCACATCCTTTTGGAATTTAATTAAATGCGCTAATTTAGTCGCACTAAGTAAATTCATAAAAATGCCCCGTGGGGCAATCTCTGGCATATGAGCACACAATTGGGTATAGGGTCACGTGTTGATCACCTGCATTTTGGTAAAGGAGTAATAGTTGATCTGGCATCGGAATTTTATATTATCTGGTTCAAAAGTCAGCAGGATACTAAAAGTATAAGTAAGGATTTCGCAGGACTGAAAACCCTCGAAGAAGTTGAAGCAACTGCCGAGGCACAAGGGCCAATTACAATAGCGGACATTGAACAGGCGCTGCAAAATATTCTCGATCAAAGGTTACATGAAGCCCAGGTGGTACCAATGGCTCAGAAATGGAAACGGGGAAATTTGATCTTAAAGCCCGGCGATGGCTCCCAGGTAAAGGAAGTGCCTATCGATACGTTCTTTCATAAAATAGTGATGGTGCGCGACAAGCTACGTGTAATGGAGCAAAAGATAAATGCCCACAAAGTAATGGACGATGCCGACAAAGTTGAGCTTCAGCAATACCTGACAGCCATCTACGGTTCACTCACAACATTCAATATCATGTTCAAGGAGACTATTCACCAGTTTAAGGGGGTGAGTACAAAGGATTAAGGGCATACTATATTCAACTGACGCACTTTGACAACTTTCCCAAAAGTTGTCAAAGTTGTTTTTTATGCCGGTTTGGAGCAAATCTGAGCCTTGTCTTTTGTTTCCAGAATCATAAATACAGATTGCAGACGTTTAATTGCCGGATTCTTGTTGGAACTTCGTGTAACAAAACTGCCGAATTAATGTCCCTCATCTGTTCCTATTGCAATAAACCCATTACAGGTGAGTACATTATTTTAGGAGACAAGAAGTACCACACCAGTTGTTTTAAAGATCACATAGAGCTAAAATGTGGTATTTGCCATCAAGGTATTAATGGAAACTACCTGCATGACGAATGGGGTAACAATGTGTGCGCCCATCACAATGCCCGGTATTGCGATTCATGCAGCAAAATAATTACGACTAATAATACCAGGCCAGTAAACGGCAGATACTATTGTCAATCATGCACAGCTATATCGGTTAATAGTTCAGTGCACACCGCCTCTGTATATCAAAATATCCTCAAAACATATAACAGATACGGTATTCAGCAGGTACCGGCTAACGTGCCTGTTCATATTGTCGATGCGAAAGCATTGGCTGCTAAGTCAAGTTCCCTGTCTACGCCCGATCTTTTGGGGCTTGCTGTAACTGGCAGCAAGTGGTCCAATTTTTCACCGGTAAAAACATTTACCCATGACATATATATATTGGGCGGATTACCAGTGCCGGAATTTGAATCGGTTCTGGCGCATGAGTTGCTGCACACCTGGCTCAACCAGTATGAAGTAAAAATGAATGAAGCCGAAATAGAAGGGTTTTGTAACCTCGGTTCCTACCTGGTGCTAACGATCGCCGCAACAAAACATGCCCAAATGTTGATGAAGAAAATAAAGGAAGATCCCGGCGAAATATATGGAGCAGGCTTCCGCAAAATGCTTGCAGAAGTCAAACAAAAAGGCTGGTTGAAATTCCTGACCGATGTAAAGGCAAGAAAATAAAGGTTGATAAATTTGATTAATTTTGCCAACTATTGTTTGAGGGCTATGCAATCGAAATACATTAATCCGTTTACCGATTTTGGTTTTAAGAAATTATTTGGGGAAGAGGCCAGTAAGCCAGCCCTGATCGATTTCCTGAATGCGCTTTTGCCATCCCAATCTCAGGTAATGGACATTTCCTTCAAAAATACCGAACAGCTTGGTGATAGTTTAATTGACCGTAAAGCTATTTATGATATTTACTGTGAAAATCAGCAAGGCGAAAAATTCATAGTCGAGTTACAAAAGGCCAAACAGAACTACTTTAAGGAAAGAACCGTCTACTATTCCACTTACCCTATAAGGGAACAGGCAGAAAAAGGGGAGTGGAATTTCAACCTGAAGGCAGTGTATTGCATAGGTGTACTCGATTTTACATTTAACGATGATCCGGCTGAAACTGATGTGAATGAAGTTGTCCAAACCATTCAGTTAAAGGATAAGGCTGGAAGGATATTTTATGAAAAGTTGACCTACATCTACTTGGAAATGCCCAATTTCAGGAAAAGTGAAGATCAACTGGTTACCCGCCTGGACCGTTGGCTTTACTTTATTAAACATCTCGAAGATTTTCAAGCGATACCCGAGATATTCAAAAATGATGTTGTTTTCCTCCAGTCGTTCGAAAAGGCAGCACTCGCAAAGCTCAATGAGCTGGAACGTGAAGGCTACGAATACAGCCTCAAAGTATACCGCGACCTAAAGAATGTAATTGATTTCGCAGAAGAAGATGGCGATAAAAAGGGATTTGTAAGGGGCGTTACCGAGGCGGCAACCAAGGCAGCTACCGTTATGAAGCAAAATGGTATCACACTTGATATTATTATACAGGCGACGGGATTGACGAGGGATGAGATCGAAAAATTGTAACTCTGAGCCGCAAGGTAACAACCTTACTTTGTCCTCTTTGTATTTCTTTATCGCGTACTAAATTTGTGTCCATTGTGCCTCCCTTCGTGCTCATTGTGCTTGGTACACTAATTGCGGGCTGATTCTTTCCCTTGTTTAGCATATTCACCTTATTTTTGTCGCTATCAGCACCATTGCTAATATATTAGATTCACCTATTGAGTTTCTGAAGGGCGTCGGTCCGCAGAAAGGGGAGTTGCTGCGTCAGGAATTGGGGATCGCCACATTCGAAGACCTGCTGTTTCATTATCCCTACCGCTACTTCGACCGCACCCAGATGACCAAGATCGGTTCGGTAAATGCCCAGACTGAATATGCTCAGTTTGCCGGAACCCTGATAAATATGGGCGAAGAAGGCGATGCACGCAAGAGAAGGTTGGTGGCAACATTATACGATGACACAGGCAAGATAGAGCTCATTTGGTTCCAGGGTATTAATTGG
This sequence comes from Flavipsychrobacter stenotrophus, assembly GCA_947379685.1. Taxonomy (GTDB): domain Bacteria; phylum Bacteroidota; class Bacteroidia; order Chitinophagales; family Chitinophagaceae; genus Flavipsychrobacter; species Flavipsychrobacter stenotropha_B. The sequence goes on from CANCOG010000021.1 coordinate 4,089, forward strand.
GTGAAAAAGAACATCCGTGAGGGAGACCGTTACATTGTTTTTGGTAAGGTCGCGCAGTTCAATGGGTTTTACAATATATCTCACCCGGAAATTGAAAGCTGGAACAATGAAACAAATATCCCTGGCATGCAGCCGGTATATCCCACAACAGAAAAGCTTCGGGTCAGGGGCTTAACCAACAGGTCGTTTGCCAAGCTCACCCAATCGCTTTTCGAGAAGATAAGGTTGCATGATGTACCGGAGATATTGCCAGCAAATATTCTGCATCAACATAATTTATGTGGTCGCTTCCATGCGCTGTTATGGTTGCACTATCCCGATAACGAGCATCACGAACAGATGGCCCGTTACCGGATGAAGTGGGAGGAATTGTTCATTTCCCAACTGATGATTGCCCGGCTGCGCCTGCAGCACACTTTACAACCCGGCTGGGTTTTCGGGAAGGTGGGCGAATACTTTAATAATTTCTTTAACCACCACCTGCCTTTCCAGCTCACCAATGCCCAGAAGCGGGTGATACGCGAAATACGCCAGGACACCGCCACAGGTAAACAAATGAACCGGCTCCTGCAGGGAGATGTTGGTAGTGGTAAGACCATAGTGGCACTCATGTGTATGCTGCTGGCCATGGACAATGGTTTCCAAGCGTGCATTATGGCACCCACTGAGATATTGGCCCAACAGCATTTCTTTGGTATTTCGGGCCTGCTGGAGGAAATGGGTATTACTATTAAGCTGCTCACCGGCAGTGTAAAGGGCAAGGAACGCAAGGCTATTCTCGCGGGGCTCGCCGATGGGTCGCTGCACCTAGTAGCTGGTACGCATGCACTTATAGAAGATACCGTTCAGTTTAAAAACCTGGGACTGGCCGTTATTGATGAACAGCATCGCTTCGGGGTGGGGCAACGGGCGCAGTTATATAAAAAGAACCAATTGCCGCCACACGTGCTGGTTATGACTGCAACCCCTATTCCCCGTACGCTGGCAATGACTATGTATGGCGATCTCGAAGTTTCTGTGATCGATGAATTACCGCCGGGCAGGCAGGAGATCATTACAGTTCACCGCCGCGATATTACCCGGGCAAAGGTGATGGAGTTCATGAGGAAGGAAATAGACAAGGGCAGGCAAGCATACATTGTTTATCCACTCATAGAAGAAAGCGAAAAACTCGACTACGAAAGCCTGATGCAGGGCTACGAACAAGTCAAGGTGTTCTTTAACGAAAACAAATACAAGATTGCCATGGTGTATGGCAAGCAGGAAGCGGGCGAAAAGGCCCGCAACATGGCCCGATTTGTGAAGGGCGAAGCCAATATATTGGTAGCTACGACCGTAATTGAAGTTGGCGTAAATGTGCCCAATGCCTCGGTTATGCTGATAGAAAGTGCAGAGAGATTTGGCCTTTCACAGTTACACCAGCTGCGGGGCAGGGTAGGTCGCGGTGCCGATCAAAGCTATTGCATTTTAATGACAGGCTTCAAAGTGTCCGATGATAGTTACAAGCGCATCCAGATCATGGTGTCCACCACCGACGGCTTCAAGATTGCCGAAGAAGACCTCGCCATGCGCGGTCCCGGCGATATGTACGGCACCAAACAAAGTGGTGTCATGAAATTCAAACTTGCCGACATAGTCGCCGATGCCGGTATCCTCGAAGAAACCCGCAAAGCCGCTCAAGCCCTCCTCACCCTCGACCCGCGCCTCACCTCCCCCGAACACCAACCCCTCCGCTACACGCTCTCCCAACAAGGCCAGCAAAGCCACTGGAGTAAGATTAGTTAATTGTTGCGGGGAGAAGTCGATAAAATGAGGAGACGGATTACATCTGTCTCCACTCAAACCCATCGGAGACATAAGCCCGATTATATTTTATTGTCCAGTGACCGGTAAGTCTTAGAGCAATTCGTCAACCGAGCTTTGTGCCATTAATATTCGCACATTACATTGATCATCGTGCCCTTTGTGAAAACCTAGTGCACCTTGCGTTAAGAATTCAATTCAGCCCACAAAAAAGGGCGCCCCGGAACTCCCGGGGCACCCTTAATAAAAACCTGTAAACACTTATTACCTGTCGAGGGTAAACCGCATCACAGTGTTTGTGTCATCACCCTTGATCCTGAGGAAGTAAACACCGTTGGCGATGTTCTCTCCGAGCAGGATATCAGCAGTAATTTTTCCGTTTTCAGCCTTAATGGCATCACTGTAGAGTACCTTGCCCAACATATCTACTATCTCTATATTTACAATAGAAGTAGCTGCCTGGTTTTCAATAGTACCCGTCAATGTGAACATACCCCTGTTCGGGTTAGGCTTCATCGTTATGTTGCCAATTCCGGTTGTGCCGCCCGATCCGCCGTTGCTAATACCGCGGTTTCCGAGTGCACTTGCAGAACATCCTCCCTGGCATCCGCATCCCTGCCATGTGCAGTTGGTTGCTGATACCTGGTCAATTGCGATATATGCCGTGCCCTGAGGCATCTGCGAATAAGGAATTTCCGAATTTGCAGAAGTGGTATAGCCGCCCTGAATAACTGAATGCTGCTGATTTTCAACATGGTACGTTACAGTTGCCTGTGATGTGCCGCTGAAAATAGCCGCCCAGCAATTATTGCATGACTGGCCGTAGCCCGATACAACGCAAGCTGTAGCTCGTTCGGTTACGGTGAGGTCATACGTTGCTGCGCAACCTCCCTGGGCATTCGGATAGCTGTAAGAGATGGTTGCAGTTCCGCCAGCTACGCCTGATACCACGCCTTGCTGGTTGACTTGTGCCACCTGGTTATTTCTGCTGCTCCATGTGCCGCCTGTTGAAGATTCGCTCAGTGTTAATGAAGCGCCCGCACAGAAGGTTGTAGCTGATCCGGTTATTACAGCAGGCACTGAGTTGATCGTATACCTTGTAATTACCCTGCCCGTGCACCCGCATGGGCTTGATACAAGGAACGTGATATCTACCGTGCCTGCACTAATCGCTGTTACAGTAGCTGACGAAGTAGCTCCTCCTGAACTTACCATACTTACCGCTGCAACATTCGGGTTGCTGGATTCCCAGCTGACATTGAATGATTCATCCTGGTCATAATTAGCTCCCGGCGATGCTGATATCGCTGAAGTTGCGCCTACACAAAGCGTGGTAGTTGGGAATGGATTGATAATTACTGGGTTTGACCATGCGCATACCGTTAGCGTTACACTGGTAATACAACCATAGATCGACGTGAACTTTATAGTTGTTGTTCCAGGATGAACCGGAGTGACAAAGCCAGTCGTCGCATTAATGGTCGCAACACTTGTGTTGCTGCTACTCCATGTGCCCGATACGCCTGTAGTCTCATGGAATGTTACAGTATTGCCCATACAGAGTACCGATGGCCCTGAAATTACTGGAATTACACTGATCGTAACCCTTGTAATAACTATACCCACACATCCGCAAGGGTTGGTGACCATGTACGTTATATCTGCGGTTCCTACGCCTACGCCATAAACGCGTGCTGAGGAACTTACCCCACCTGCATCTGTCATACTTACAGAAGCAATTTCAGGTGCACTTGAACTCCAGCTCACATTATATGGGCCGGTTTCTTCAGCAGCACCAGGCGAAGCATGTATCAGCGTCGTTGACCCGACACATAGAATAGTGGTCGGATAAGGACTGATCACCACTGGTTTGGGTGATGCGCAGATGGTAAGCGTTAGCGTTACAACACATCCGTTTACCGAAGTGAACTTGATGATTGTAGTGCCTGGCCCCACAGGTGTAACAACACCGGTAGTTGAATTGATGGTTGCAACACTTGTATTACTGCTGCTCCAGGTGCCAGATACGCCCGTGTGTTCTACAAATGTGCCCGTTGTGCCCATACAGAGAATGGAAGGACCTGTTATTACCGGCGCTGTTACTGTTATGGAAACTATTCTGGTACCTGTACATGAACAGCCGCTAATTGCGGTGAACGTTATAATTGCTTTACCGGTATCAACTCCATAAACTGTAGCAGTTGAAGTGGCGCCGCCCGCGTCTGTCATGCTTACTGATGCAACGGAAGATTTGCTCGTTGACCAGCTTACATTATAGGTGCCAGAGGCTGTAGTTGTGCCCGGCCAGCCATGTATAACAGCAGTGCCATCCTTGCACAGTATTTTTACGGTATCGTCGGTGGCCGCATCAACCTGGCTGCAGACAAGTAAACTCTGGCTTGCCGTACAACCATAGGCTGTCGTAAATGTTATTACGGTAGAGCCTGGCGAAACTGTAGTAATTACTCCGGTCGTAGGATGAATTGTAGCCACCGATGTAACACTGCTGCTCCATGTGCCCGCTGTTCCCCAGGTATCGGTGAATGTGGCGGTTGTTCCATAACAGATCATGGTTGGCCCTGAAATATGAGGGTTTGGGTGTACATGTATGGTGAGGATTCCTGAACCGTAACAGCCACAATTATTGTACGCTGTGTAGGTGATGTAAACCACACCAGTGTCTAAACCATAAACTGTCGCTGTTGCAGTATCCCCGCCAGAGCTGCCCGGAGAGATTGATGCAATAGATGTACTGCTGGATACCCAGCTCATGCCATATGGCCCGCCTGCGCCGGTTGCCCCGGGTGTAACGTGTAAAACGGTTGATTGCCCCACGCAAAGGGATGTGTCATATGTCCCAACAAAGACAGGGTGCGGAGTAACACAGACAATCAATGTCCGGCTAGAAGTGCAACCGTATGAGTTGGTAAAGGTAATGACAGTAGTACCAGGACCGACAAGGTAAACCCTTCCGGTAGAGGCATCAATGGTGGCAACTGTACCAACGCTGCTGCTCCATGTGCCGGTTTCTCCGGTTGTTTCCGTAAAGATACCGGTTGTATCGCCCATACACAATCTCCAAGGTCCTGCAATTGTAGGAGTTGGATTTATTGTAATGGTATCTACTACAAAACCAGCGCATCCGCAGCGATTTACATAGGTGTACGTTATGTAGGCAACCCCGCTGTCAAGGCCATAGATAATGGCCGTCGAAGTATCAGCACTGACACCGCTCACTACTACCGATGCGATAGCCGTACTGCTCGATGTCCAGTAGCCGCCGCCTGAGCTGGCTCCGCCACCTGATCCGGCTGGTGTAGCACGAATTATCGTGGTCTGTCCGACGCAAAGTGTTCTGACAGGGAAAGGAGGAACTATTACAGGATGAGGTACGGGACATACTGTAATAACTCTGCTGGTAGAGCAGCCAGTGCCTGTAATTACAAATGAGATAGTTGTTGTTCCCAGGCCTACAGAATAGATCACGCCAGTAGATGATATGGTGGCCACCAGCGCATCGCTGCTGGACCATGTTCCGGCCACACTTGGCGATACCGTAAAGGAATCGATGTTAGGGAAACATATTACCCATGGACCAGAAATAACAGGTGAAGGATTGATCAGGATCGTGTCATAAGAATAACACGTTGTGACTGTATTTGTGAACTTGACGTAACCCGATGCAGGTACGGTAATGGTCGTACCTGTTACCGTGCCTCCGGGCGTAACAGCCCCAGGCCCTGAAATCCAGCTAAACACTCCTGGTCCCGGCGATGCCGTCAGGTTAATAAAGTCTGCAGCACAAAGTGTTGACGGACCAGATATTACTGGGTTAGGATATACTGTTACCGGAGCAGTTGCAAGGAAATTGCCACAGATATTGCTGATAGCATAGGAGATGGTCGTAGTGCCGGCTGTGGATGCTGTGATTGCACCACTTGTTGGGTGAATAGTTGCAATTGCCGGTGTAAGGCTGCTCCATGTACCGCCACTAGCTGTACTCGTGCAAACGCCCGTGCCACCTGCGCAGAACGGTGAAGGAACAGTTATTGTTCCGGCCGTTACAGGATCAACCTGAACCGAAAGCGATGCTACCATTGTGCATCCGTAAATGTTCGTTACAGTATAGTTAATTGTTTGCGTGCCCATATGAGTTGCATGCACGTATACCGACGAAACTGTAGGGTCGGTGGAGACTGTGGTAAGATCCGGCCCTGAAGTAGACCATACTCCACCCAGGGTGGCATTGCTGTATGTTGTGTACAAACCATCACATATTTCCGTTAGTCCAAAGATTGAAGTATTGGGACAAGGGTTGACCGTTACCGAGTAACTGGTGTAGAATGTACACCCGCCTGTCGTATGAATATGATAAAAAGTGACAGACGTCGGAGCGGTGATGATGGTAGAAGGCGTCACCTCTCCGGTAGTAGGATTAATGGTTGCTACCGAGGGGTCACTGCTGGACCAGGTACCTGTGCTGACTGTTGTATGGTAGGTAAAGGTTGTACCAGCACATGCGCAAATTGTTGCCGGGCCTGTTAATGTATCAGTATTGGCCGTTACAGTCACATTGTGCGTATCAGTAAATGTGCCGCATACATCGGTGAAAGAATACGTAATAGTTTGGGTGCCCCCGCCTGCACCATAGACGTAGATACTGGTAAACGTTGGCATTGAACCATATAAATGCAACTCGCCATACAGCCATGTAATACTGGTTGATGTAGGGCTCCAAATACTTGAACTGGTAAGGCTTCCATTACCATTGCCGTCACCGCTGCCGTAAAGAATGATCGTTTGGCCCTGGCACATAGTGGTTGGCCCGGTAATTACTGCGGTGGTAGGATAAACAGGTATGGTAAAACCACCTGTGCATGAGCCTGATGATTTTAAGTATGTAACATAGGCATACCCCGTTGTGCTCAGTACCGTAACGTCGCCTGAAGAAGTAACAGTCACCACAGAAGCATCAGATGTACTCCATGAGCCTCCAGTAGGGGAGGCGGTGTAATGATACACTCCATGTGCTACAGCAGTTGCGCCGCATAAATAGGCCGGGCCTCCCGAATATGTTACCGCACCAACACCGGCGATAACCGTTACAGAATAGGTGCTGACAAATGTCCCGCACGCATTAGTGAATGAATAGGATATTGTCGTAGTACCGGTAGATACGCCACATATGAGCCCAGTCGTTGGCCCAGAGGTTGCAGCACTTGCTATGCCCGAGTTGGCACTGGTCCAGGTTCCTCCGGCAACTGATGCAAAGAATACATAGCATTGTCCTGTGCAAATTGGACTTACACCTGTTATTGTTGCGGGTGATGATGCAAGAATTGTGTCGGAATAAGCTGCACTGCAGGTAACACCTCCTGAAGTAATAGAATAGCTTACTGTAACTATACCTGCAGAAACTCCATGTAATACCCCTGTAGAGGATATGGTTGCGGCTCCGGTCACGGGTGTAACGCTCCATGTGCCGCTTGAAACAGTTTCTGTCATGGTTCCGTTAGATCCAGCACATGGGTTAGGTCCATGAATTACACCTACATTCGTCACTGTGACGGATTTTGTTGCAATACATCCGCCCCAAGAAAGAGTCGTGTTGTTATTCAGATTGTAGGTGATGATAGATGTTCCGGCTGCACTTGCATAATAAGTAACCGGGTTGCTGGTAATACTGGAAGCTAAACTCAGGGGATATGCTGCAGTCCAGCTACCACCACCAGTTAGGTCGACCCAGTTATTGAACGTATTCGGACACACTACATCTGGCCCCGAAATAGGGTCAGGTGTCGCAACAACAGTTCCACTGCCCGAACATTCAACATGAGTTCCCAGCAAGTCACCATAATAGTAGGTATATGAGCCGGTATGCACAGGGTGTACAATACCAGTACCGTATTCAATTGTTGCCACTGCGGTGCCGCTGGATATCCACCAGCCATAACCGGTTCCGCCACAGGTTGGTACAGTAGCAGTGGAGCCCATGCAAATGATCATTGGGGGTGGGGTAGGTGCAAAACTGAAGAACATTCTCGGGCCTCGGTCAAACGTCTCAAGGTTTACAGCAATGTAGCTGCCAACGGCTGCATCAAGTCCTCCATCACCGTCACCGGGCGTATAGACAATGCTTGTGTAGCGGTTGCCTGCATGCACATTAAAAAAGCCATTGCCATTAACTGCCAGCAAGTCCTCAAAGGCATCTGCATTAATATCATTGTCAAGTAATCCGGATATCCTTACCGTATCTGTCGAGTCCGGACCGAAATAGCCATCGTTCACGCCGCCTACAATAGACCCGACGCCTCGTGAACTACCGTAATGGCTGTAGTTGAGTGTTGCTGTATCGCCATAAACAGTATCCGTAGCATAGCCTATGTCACTTAGAACAAGCCGCTCTTCCGAGCGCAGATACCGCTTCATGCTGCCCCTGCTGGTTAAGTTGCTTGTTACGAAATAATTATTGTTGCCGCCCCCGGAGCATTGGTCTTCCAGGCAACTGAGGCTCGAGCCGGGTTCAAAACAATTGGGCGTGTATACAGGAACGTTTACACTGCCAACATACTGTATGGCAGTGTCGCAGTTTGTGCTGTCACTCATACATGCCGATGGATCGGGCGATAAGACTGAAGTTGCATTCAGTGTGGGATTAAACATGCAGCCTGTGCTCGGGGTAAAGCCGGTGGCAACTATCAGCGGTTGCCCGCTCCTGGTGGTCAGCCGCATATCGAAGCCGTCATAAAACGTGCGGCCAGAACCGAGCTTTGACGACCCGTCAGCCGCGATAAGAGAAGTAAGGCCGAAGTAATGTGTGAGCTCTCTGAGGGCAAGTGTATACTCGTCATCCTCGTTTGCAGATGGTGCAGTGGACAGATTTGTGTGCCAGTTGCCATGGGCGAAATCGAATGCGATAAACCCATCACAAAGAGCACCTGGCATACTTAAAAACTTTGACTTTGAAATGCCGATCCAGGGGTCTTTGCCAGAGTGCATTGCACTCCAGGCAACATTCTCAACCCTGCCGCTGATATTCGAAACTCGCGGTACGATATAAAAAGAAGTGCCGAATGCAGGACCTGTAAAACCTGGAATATTGTCTGGCGCACGCACCTGCAATTGCATTTTATAATCGCTTGAAGTGAGTGGGGAGGGCATGAATGCAGAAAGATCGCGGAGTACCCGGCACAGCACATCACGCCTTGCGAGGTGGGTGTTGTCTGCACTGTTTTCCATTCCGCTGCCTTGTTCAAAGTACACCTGGAAATACCCGGTATTGTCCGTACAGACCACCGACGGTATAAAAGCACCTGTGTCTGCCCTAATGGTATCATTTACCGCAAGGCTCACCAGACCATAGGGATGGCCGTTACGATCATAGGCATTATCCAATACTCCACCGGCTGTGATTTGTGCCGTTGAATTGGATGTCAGACCCAGGAAAAAGGAAATAATAAGTAGTGAAAGTGCGAGTGATCTTCGCAAAAGTGGCTTGGTATTATGTATTGCAGTGTTTTCCTCACCAGGGGGGGCGCCGGCCATCAGGCGGGCTACTTTAGAATCTGCGGGCAACCTTTGTGCTTGCCTTCTGTGATCCAGGATTGTGTGCGTCATCATGTTCTTACAATTTTTTAGTATTGGTGATATTCTAAGAAACCATCGGGTGGATATTTTCTAAAGGCATGAATTACAATGTGTTACAATCATTTAATACCATTAAAGATTGTATTTAGACAAAATGTTTTGATTTCCCCATAGGCGATAATTTTTAGTTGGAAAAAGTGTATAGCCTAAGGTATCAACTGTATAATGGCCTGCGCAAAATAGTTTCTTAACGGTCGAAAAAGTTTCTTAACGGTAAAAAAGGAGGCAAAACCAGGTGCTTTTCACAGTAAAACGAGGACAGAATAAAGGATATAAAATGAGGAGAATTGAGTAAATGATTGATTTAAAAGTTCTTTTTCGGCCCAGCTAATGGTATCAGGTGTGTAACTCCGGCCGAGCCACGTATACAAAGTAATTCCACGCGCCTAAAACTTAACGCCTTCCGGTCCTTGCGACCAAGGGAGCAATCTCACACAACGTTCTTGCACGCTAGGGAGTCGTGTTGATGATGCTTGAAAAGCTAACCACTCCTGCATGGTAAGTCAAATACAAACTGGATGCGGGCACGCAAAAAAAAAGCCCCCCGAAATCGGGAGGCTTAATATAATATATTTCTATAATTTTAAATTAGTTGTCGTAACCTTGTTGCTTGCGGTAAGTGGTGTAATTGGGGTCTTCAACACTAGTGAAAACGATGCAGGCATGGCCGAGAAAGCAAAGCGCCCATGCAGCTACAGTCCATGCTGGCCAAGGGTAAACCCACTTGGTAGCACCCTTATCATATAAAAACATCATAGCGGCAGAACCAATGGCAAATACTACAAAATGCAGTAACAGCATTGAAATTTGTTTGCCGGTTGGTTTAATTTTTTTAGGCATTGTGTGAATTTTAAGTTGCCGCAAAGGTAGTATAAAAAGTAAAAAATCAAAAGTAAAAAGTAAAAAAGTCCCTTGGGGTGAAAATAGGGTTGGTTAAGGGGTATTTGTTTTTTGTGATGCGCGTTTCCGAAAACGATGTGTAATGTGTTTTATTTCCACTGATCCGGCCAACGGGCGGGAATAGTGATGATAAGCCTCAGCGACTCAAATTCAACAAAAAAAGGTACAATACCCGCGAGTATTGTACCTTTTCTAATTATGTATCGGTCTTTAATTTTTTATCAGAAGTGGTAATGCAACTACTTCACGCTCAGAGCCATGTGCAGGTATCAAACTAAAAATCTTCATTGTACTTTCTACGGGAGTTAGTCTTCTTGAAGTCGATCTTCATATTAGATTTATCGGCGCGGGTTTTCATCATTTTTTCCATGCCGAAGTAATCGTCGCCATATACATTGATAGAACTGCCGGTGAGTTTCTTGAAGATATCATTTACATACTTGATCTTGTCCCGCTCAAATGGTGCTTCTACCTGTTCAACCCTGCCGGAGAGTTTCCCGTTTACGATGTTGAAGCAACCAACGTAATTAGCACCGCTTTTACCTGAAAAGCAAGTAATAAAGGACTTGTTATCAATTACCGGATCGTTGATCGCAGTGAACTTTGCCAGAAATGTATTGTAGAATTCAACCAGATTTTTGTAATCATTCACATCCTTAATAGTCCCGTTCTTAACGAACATACAGTTTTTGAACAGGATCTCAAAGTCGCCTTGATTTAAGAGGGTATCGGAATATTCTATGATGTCAAAACTTTTCGGTAGCAGGTCGGTGATCACTTCGGTGTATTTCACATTGTCGTAAGCCAGTAAGCCAGCTTCGCCCACCTTGTAATACAGCAATTTGCCACTGGTCGAATTGTATTCGCGTGTCCACCATGTAGCTTTTGCACCGCCCTTGGTTTTCATCATAGCCAGGGTAACATCAAAGGATTCAAGGTAATTCAGGTTGCCCTTTTTATCTTCTCCGGGAGTTTTTACATTTTTTATCTGCATATAACCCCAGTCGTTGCCCGATGCATCTAAAACCTTATTGCCCTTAGCCTCAAAATCGTTCTTATTCCTGTTAATAAATCCGCGTAAATCATTGCCATTATTGTCATATGTTGCGCTTTCCGGAGAAGGAAATTTAATTTTCCTGTTCAGTTGTGCTTCTGAATTTCCGGCAACCAATGATAATAATACTATTGCAATTACTTTTTTCATACTGAAATATTTATGTGCAAATATGCCTGCAACGTCACCTGGAGGCGCGGAAACAGGAGTTTTAACTAATAAGCAGCCAAATTAATAAAAACTATTGGAAACGAAAGGTATAATTTTTTATGAAGTCTAACCATTATTATGCATTTGTCGCTTAATACAACGTACAGGTCAACCGACTTTGTAGCCAAGGCCAGGTTGACTGACAATTTAGCAATCAAAATACAGAAAAAAGCAAATTGGAAAGAATATCCTCTTAACTCAACAATTCGTGGATTTTCCCTAACAATCGCAGGAGCTAGCAATCAACCATCAACCATTAATAATTAATAATGGTTGATTAATAACTATCGCGTCACAGTCAATTGGCTGGCAATTCCTGCTCCATCGGAGGTATGGATGAAGTAAATATAGTTGCCTGCCGCTAACTGTGCCGTGGTAATTGGTGTGGTGTGGTCGCCGGGAGCTACATTATTATCGTGTAAAGTACTGATTATCTTGCCATTCATGTCGCTCAATGTAATGGTTACATCAGTAGTACTTACCAGTGAAAAATGAATGTTGGCCAGGTCGCTGGTTGGGTTAGGGTAGCAGCCATATAACGAAAGGTTGTTGCGCGTTATGGATTTAATGCCTGTAGGATTGTTAATGATCACAATAGGGTAAATAGCCAGGTTGTTGAAAATGGAATCATTTTGTGTGTAGTTCTCATGCCATATATTGTCCGACCACTGGGTCGCGTTCACAACATTAATAGTATTCACAGCAAATGTGTCGCCAAATTCACTTCTTACGGTATCTATTCGGTTCATAGGTGATGTCCTGTGTCCCTTCATAGAAGTTGCAAGCCCTATGGTATCGCCATTGAGCGTCGTGAAATCATAGCTCATATCATAACCTACATAGAAGGAATAGAGCAACTTGCCTGTTGGTGCCGGAAACAGGAATGTTTTCATGGTGTCTACAGTCGGCCCAATGCCTAATTTAGTAACCGGAACAGTAATCGTATCGAACGAATTAACAGGGAATCCACTGTAAATCAGTGTTTGAGAGACGTTTACCGGCCCGGATACGTTCCACAGCTTGAAGTTAATGGACTTAGGTGAAGCCGGGGTAATCTTGCCCCCAAATTGCGCCATTACGCCAATTACCACAATAGAACTGTCAGCACTGTTAAAGTCATAGCGCTCAGCGAAACCCATATCGTTGTAGTTGTTGGTACCGGTCACATAACCACCTGAACTATAATCATACAAAGTTAGAGTGTCCGTAGCCGCAATATGTTTGAGTTTTATAGTGTCACCAACACCTGTGGTGCGGTTGGTGCTATATGTATTGTTGTTGAAGGAATGTATTGGGGTGGGGTAGGTAGGTGCTGTGTGCTGTGCATTTGCCATTAAGCCTGGCAGTGCACAGGAAATAAGTAGAAATATTTTTTTCATTAGTTAATTTTATATCAGGGCTTAAAATTACGCCCTCCCGCTTACCAACAAGCAGTTTTATTCATAAATCTGCGTTAATAGTAGGTCGTCTGAACTTTTGGTTTCGCACAAAGATGCCAAGGAGCAGCGGGGGGCTATATTTTATTTATGCAGTTCATTTTAATTGTTAAGCTGCAAAGTAAGTTAGATATATTAGTTGTATTTGGCAGAGATCACATGAATTCTTTACAATTCCGGAGCCATTGATGGTTTTATTACAAATCCAAGGGATCCTGATCCGGCAATCGACGGATCAGGATCATAAAAAACGAATGGTGCAATTAACCGAAGAAATCTTTTGAACTGCCGACAATTGTCAGCAACTCCTGTTTTGGTCCAACTTCAGGGTTGCTGCCTTTCAGCTGCTCCTGAAATGTCTTAAATGACTGAAGGTCAAAAAGTACTTTCTGGTCGGCCTCAGACTCGAAGTATGCAGTATGGATAAACGTTTTATCGTCGGGGCAAAGGCACACATTGTAGTTGATGCCTGGGTTTTTCAATCCTCGTAATTCGCTCATTACTGCTGTTATGTTGACCTTGTTTGTATCGGCAAAGCCGGGCTGCGTGGTGTAGGTTACTTTTACTATTTTCATTTTGTTCAATTTTGATATTGGTGATGGTGAGCTGTTTATTTTTTCAGGTTTTGAATGGCTTCTGCTTCCTTTTTAAGGTCTGCAGTAAACTGCTCAAATGACTGGTCGAATGATGGAATATGTTTGGCATAAAGCGGAAACATAAAGCTGCCGATTTTTTCGGTCATTGAAAATGTGGTGGTGTTTCCTTTGCCGGTAATGTTATATACCCTCGTTCCCTGGCCATCGCCCCAAACCAGTTTGTGATCCGCTTCCACTTCTTTGATCTTTAATTTAAAGGTGCGTTTTGGTGCCAGGGTCGATTTCAGTTTTATCTTTTCTCCTACTTCAATTTTGCCTTCTATTGAAATCACTGTTGAATTCCACCTGGGGAAATCAGCGGCGTTTGTGAGTAGTTTCCAGACGATTGCCGGGTCTGCCTTGATCTCTGTGGCAACCGATGTCGATCGGCTGAATGTCTTTTTTTCTGTAATGGCCTTGCCATTTTGTGCTGTTGCGATGGTTGCTGTCATAAGTGTAATAATTGTGATGAATCGTTTCATTAACTCAGTTTAAACTTTGACGCACGGCTGAAAAAAAACGATAGGCAAAAAGCCATGTTTTTAAATATATTTTTCCATTACAATTCTATTGTGTTCTAAATGATGTAGTTGAAGTGCTGCTGCGCCCGATTCAAATGGGTCAATTTCCTGCACTATTTTCATTCTAAGATCGAACAGGTGCTCTTTATCACCGCTTGCTGCTTCCTTAGCCATTTCAATCTTGACTAATTCTTCCTGAAATTTTTGTTTTGGGTTAAAGATGCCGTTCAGTTCGGAACACTGATGGCAGATACCTTCCTTATTGATTATCGCGCATCTTCCGTCAAAAATATTGATCATTTTAGCCCGGCCCGTGTGCAGATAGTATTTCACCATAGCTTCGGAAGTATTCAGTATTTCGGTTATTTCGTTCACTTTAAATTCGTAGACATCTTTCAGGAACAAGCATAGCTGCTGCTCCAGGGGCAGCGATTTCGAAATGCATGTAAAGCAAAATGTAATGTGTTCCTTTATTTCAAACGCTCCCTGTGGTGAAGTGGCTCTTATCTGCATGGCCTCCTGAAAAAATTGCTGGTTGCCCATGGCTTCTTCCCTGCAGATGTCACCTACATTTTCGGTCCACCTTTTTTGCGCTCTCAGGTTATCTTTTGCCAGGTTAGAAGCAATAGCAAATAGCCAGGTTTTTAAAGATGAATCCCCCCTGAATGTATTCAATTTGCCAACTGCTTTAATGTAAGTATCCTGCACAATGTCTTCAGTATCATGTACACTGGCAGTCATTCTTAGTAGGTATGATTTTAGCTGCCCTGTTATTGTGGCAAATTCAGCATTGAACAGTTCCGTGGTCATGCAGCAATATTACTGAATAGGGATTATTAAATTGTTATTCAAAGCCATTAAAGCAGAATGGGTGTGCGATGATTGCACAAAAAAGCCGGTGCTCTATACACCGGCCCTGAATAAATAATTGTCTTTACTTGCTTTCGACATATTTTTTGAAATTATTGAGTATTGCCTGCCAACCCTG
Source organism: Flavipsychrobacter stenotrophus (assembly GCA_947379685.1). Lineage (GTDB taxonomy): Bacteria > Bacteroidota > Bacteroidia > Chitinophagales > Chitinophagaceae > Flavipsychrobacter > Flavipsychrobacter stenotropha_B. Next base: position 19,283 of record CANCOG010000021.1, read on the forward strand.
TTGTTGCATTTCAGGAGAATTTTCTGACTCCGCTTCAAAGTTCTCGCTAACAAAAGTGGTATTGCCCTGCAGGGTAAAGTAGACATTCCATTTGCGCCCATCGCCCATTGTCGATTTCAGGCTTTCAAGTGGTTTTATGCTGTCGTAAATACCCCAGAAATCAAAACCGAAGCTGCCATCTTTTGCCTCCATTCTGGTTGAATATTTTCCCCCTTCTTTCAGGTCGTTTTCGGCACTTGGCGCATGCCAATCGTCCGACGCCTGGCACCATTGGGTAATGTGCTCTGGTTTTGTCCAGCAATCCCATACTTTTTCTATTGGTGCGTTCACTGTCGCTTCTACTGTAACTACTGTTTTTGTTGCTTCCATTTTTCAGCTTTTAGTTTTAATTGTTTATTGATGCAAATATCTGGCATGTAATTGGAACCCTGGATGGCCGATATTGACAATAACAGGGGCGGGAAACGACAAACTAACAAAAGTTGCAGACCTCTTGAGCAATAAAGCCAGCCTCAAGTCAAAGACAGTTGATTTCGTTGCCCTTTTTATCGATACACATCCAGTTTTCGCCCTTTTTAACGCAAATTGAATTATGAGGAAAACGACCGGAAATCAATTCATAAATACAGGGAATGACTTCATGATATTGCATATCAATAAATCCAAATTTCCCGTCGGATTTGACTGGGGCCATTCCATATGAAAATTGGCCGACCTCCTGGTATTTGCAGGGTAGCACTTGTTTGCCCGTGCTATCTATGGCACCATACTTCCCATTGAAACAGACCTGTGTAATTCCGGTAAGAAAATTGCCTGCTGCATCATAAATAAACGGTATTGTCTGTTTGCCGGTGCTGTTGACATATCCCCATTTACCATTTTGCATTACAGCTGCCAATCCCCCGTAGAAGCCATGGGTCGCCTCATATATTATCGGTATTTTGACCTGATTTTTAGCATCGACATAGCCGTAACGGCCATTCCTGCAAACTTTAAAATAGCCGTCACTGCAACTGACTTCTTTATCATATTCGGGTGGCAACAACTGCCTGCCAGAAGTGTCCATAAGTCCCCATTTCGATCCTTTGCGGAAATTCAAAAAGTAATCTCCGTTAAAATCTTTTACCTCATCGAACCGGCAGGGACCCAGTAATTTCCCTTTGTAGACGTATGTCCATAATTTCCCTTTCTTTACCGCCCCCAAACAGTTAAGATTCGATTTAAATCCATCGTAAATGCAGGGTACTGTTTCTTTCCCATTTCTAC
>CANCOG010000022.1 GCA_947379685.1 Flavipsychrobacter stenotrophus
TGACTTATCTTTATAATTATAGATCTGTTCCGCGGTAAAAATATTGTAGACCACATAAAGGACCACCGGTACAAATGCAGTAAGAAATGTTTGCACCGAGTCAATTTTAGCTGTTGCGATCATTGCTATACATGCAGTTAGAAAAGCAACCGATATCAGCACAGCAAAATACCGCAGCCGGATATAACCCCAGCCAATAAACCACCCCACACTCAATAAGACGGCGAATGCCTGGAACCTACGCGCAATAAAAAAAGCATCGAACTCGCCACTGGCATAACTGTCAATACCTTTATATACCGCAAAGAAACCGAATATCAACAATGCAAAGGTGGGCAGGAAGCGTACCCTGAATGAATAAAGCAAGGCCGCTATACCCATACCCGCCGCCAGATAAAGCGTGTGGAGTACAGCCTCATTCTGCAACAAAACATAACGAACATTAATGCTATACAACAGAAAATACCCGATCGCGGCCGTAGGCAGCATCAGGAATATAACCTTAGCCAGAAACTCGTTTATGGGCGTGGCGCGTTGTATATTCATATAGCAGCATAAAAATAGGATTAAAATATTTAGGGCTTTTGTTAAAAGTTGAGCGTTACTTTCATGCTGATCGCTAGATCTTCATAAAAATGGATGGAACCTCGCTGATATAAATATTGTGGGTCTGGCTGTTTGCTGAGTAAACAAAGCGCACAATTTCAAGGCAACCTTAAACCTCCTTCAGAAAGTCTTTAGCTGATTGTAATTTAATTTTTCCCTCCACGGCTAGCGAAACCTCATTAACTGCACCCTTTAGTTCTTTCAAAAATCCTGCCTTTACCGGCGTAATAGGCTCACTTTTTACAAATGAGAAACTATTCAATAGTTCAAGCATAAAATTTGCCTTTCTGTCTTTCACATCTATTAGTATCTTCATAGTGCAAAGTTGCTGCTATTTTATATGGTCAGATAAGAAAAAGCAAAATAACCATTTTTCTTACAAAAACCGCTTTTTCAACTCTGGCGTTGGCAGCATGCATTCGTTCTTTTTCCCGAACCATTTATAGCGATTGCGTGAAATAAGATTGTAGGCCGCATCGCGGATAAAACGGGGAACGATGATTGCCGCATAGAGAATAGACCACGCTCCACCCAATAAACGTAAAACTTGTAAGGCCGCAGTAGAACGGGAATAATAGCGGCCCTGGTAAAACAATATAAAACTTCCTGCTCCATCAGCAGCATTTGCTGTGTTTTCCAGCGCTTTAATGCCTGGGGCAGACTGAAGTGTTGCAAAAAGGAATTGCTTTTTTTTGTCGTGACGGATCACGAACTGAACAGAAGAGTTGCAGAGATTACAAACGCCATCAAAGAAAAGTACCGGACTTGATGCATCGTTTGTATCCACAGATAATCTATTAATGAGGTTACTTTTTCAAAGTGTCTTTTGACACTTTGTTCAGCCTTGCATTTAAAAATGAATCAGCTATTACCTTCACTTCTATTTTCATACGCAACTGAAGATCGGTTTTACCGGCAGCTTCAATTTCACGGTTCTTTTCCACCATTATTGAATCCACTTTTTGTTTTATCTCTTTACTGGTAAGTGGTGGTAACGCCTTCTCTTTATTGCACGATGTCCAAAATATGGCCAAAAATAACAGGCCAGTAATTGTTGTTCTCATAAGCCTAAGCAAAAGTACTTTCTTAATAACTATCAAATACCGTACCATAGTACCGGCAAGGGGAATTAACATTTTCTTTTCGCTGCAAAGGCAGTTCAAATGAAAATGCGGCATGATTTTCGTAAATTTGTTTATACAATGTTTCTGCGTCCGTTAAATATATTCCTCTTGATCATTATGCTTTTAGGAGCATCAGGAGGAACATGGGCTCAAACCTCAACAAACGACACTATTCGGCTTGGGGCAGCAGACATAGACGGGCATATTTACCCTTACGTATTTCTGCCAGAGTTTACGAAGGTAGCCCTCATGCTCAATGATGAAGACCGGAAAAGGATCAATATACTACGCTCTCAAGTGTATGCTACCTATTCTTATGCCCTCACTGCCGCAGCTATTTTCAAGTCAATTAATGCCGAATTGGAACAGCAGCCTAACCGAAGGGCGCGAAAGCACGTGCTAAAAAACATTGATAAACAGCTGGATGTCGCATTCAAACAACCATTAAAAAATCTTTCAATTGACCAGGGCCATGTTTTGATCAAGCTGATCAACCGGCAAACCGGCGACAATTGCTATCATATTATTAAGGAGTTAAAAGGTGGCTTTTCGGCAGTGATGTGGCAATCAGTCGGCGTATTTTTCAATAACAACCTGGCCCGTGACTACGACCCTCAGGGCAAGGACAAAGAACTGGAATCCATCGTCCAGGAACTGGAATCTTCTGCCGCTTACCGTTATCAGCTATACCTGCAAGACGAAATGATGCGCAGGATTGGGCAGAAGTAGCATATGTTTGAAATTTCAATCTCGTTTTCCCACTCAAAGAAAATAAAACTTCCGACTGATCAGGTTCAAAGAATCTGATCAATCGGAAGTCATCATGGTGAAGAAAGTGTATACGTGCGAGAGAAAGAATAACTTTTACTCAAAAGAATACTGAACAACCAGATCGTTGTACTGAGCATCTTTTTCGTCTTCAAAAATCAGGGTACCACTACCAAGTCCATCGGCAACGTTCCTTTTTAGTTTACAAGGTTTTGGCTGCCAGGCGTCATCCTGGGTAGCAGCCCCGTTCTGGCGATATCCGGCAATATATATAATGCGGTCATCGCTGCGGTCGCGGTCAATTGTTTCTGCAACCAGGTTGCCATCTTCGGCACTCTTAGCCATTATCACATTGAAGGAACTATCATAAATGCAAACCACATTGTCGGCTTGTTTCGCCATATCTGTCGAGAATTTCAGATTGACTTGTGCATATCTCGGAATAGTCAACTGGACAGTATTTCTCCAATCAAATGGCAGATTGTTGGTGGGACTGAAGGCCATAATATTCTGATTTAATTATTAACAACGACTACTCTATAGGCTTTTCGTCATACGCCCCCTACTCTATTTGGGAATTTTCGGGAAACTTCCATTAAAGAACTATGTATTTTTTTGACTAACTGCGATGTTGTAAAGCATTGAACCTTATCTCTTTTGCTTTAACGAATACAAATATCGCAGGGGGCCTCCCAAAAAAAAATAGCCAATTGGGTGAATTGGCTATTTTTTATTTCAGAAATGTTTTTATATTATCAGCTTTTTATCAAATGCCTTCCGAATACTACTCCTTGAGATAAACAAATGAGGCACTTTCAACTATCACCTTAATGGGGCGCACTTCAAATTTCGCACCGTCACTGTAGGCGAATCAAGACTCCCATCTCTTGCATATAAAGCCAGGAAGGCTTGCCAGGGCAACGGGAAGGGGACACGGTCTTTACCAGAAAGGAAGCAAAGCTTGTAACCCCGTAAAAAAGAAATCCAGAATAAGTGGCTTAGGAACGATAATAAAATAACTTCATCATAAAGTGTACTCTATTTAATAAACGTTCTCTAATCGCTCTTTGTTACTTTATGGAATTTCAATAAAAAGTCCTCCCGCAAGTGTTTTGCGATCGGAACTTCCTTGCCATTGGACATCGTCACACTGCCATTTGTCTCATATCGCTTAATAAAATTCAGGTTTATAATAAAAGATCTGTGTACCTGGTAAAATAGTTGTTGGTCTAATAGACTCATGAATCTGGTCAGGCTATACGAACTGGTAATCTCATTTTTGACAGCTACCACGTGTGTGCACTTATTTGTCGCTTCAAGGAACAAAATTTCATTCATGTCTACATAGTCAACCCCTGTACTATTAGGAATTCCTATCTTCGAGTTTAAGGGTACGGCGCCATTCTGTGATGCAAGGCGCCTGTACCTTATCCGCTCCATGGCTTTATCCACCGCACCTGCAAGGTCTTTATCATCAATTGGCTTGAGCACATAACCTGTAGGAGAAAACTGAAAAGCCTTCAGTGCGAACTCAGCATGGGCGGTAATAAAGATCACTTCTGCCTTGAGTCCGGGTAACATGCTCAGCAAGTCCATACCTGTTTTCCCCGGCATGGAAATATCGAGGAACAAAATATCGAACTCACTGTTTCTCAAAACAGGAAGTGCTGTATTCCACGTATTGTAGGTACCCAGCACTTCAATGTTATTATATAAGTCCTGCAAACATTTCAACAATAAGCCAACAACTTTGGGCTCGTCATCAACCAAAATACAAGAAAAACTATCTTTCATTCTTTTCTGGATATTTTATACTAACAATTACAGTTGTGCCGGTTTCAGGAGCGACCTTATCGATATATCTGATCGCTAAGTGTATTTTTTCATACTTATTGAACACCTTTACCAAATCATCGAGAAGACGTTCGCCATATGATTCCCTTTTTACAACGCTGCCCTCCTCGATCAATTTTGATGCCTTACGGCCGATTCCATTATCATCAATAATACAATTAATTTCATTAAGTAGCAAGACTCGTTTGAATTCAATTTTCAAATATCCTTTTGTCTCTCTATGAAATAACCCGTGATCAATGGCGTTCTCAACTATTGGTTGTAGTAGCAATGCCGGTATCTTGACATCCTGAGGATCAATATTGCTATCAGTTACTATTTCATAATCGAATTTATCTTCAAACCTCATTTGTTGCAACTGCACATAATTATGCAGGTTTTCAGTCTCAGCGGCTATTGTTATGTATCGGTTTCTCGATGACTTGATATATGCCCTCAGGAGTTTGGAGAACTTGGCTACGTGCGTATATGCCTCATTCATTTTCTCTTCTCTAATAAAAAACATAACCGTACCCAGCGTGTTAAAAATGAAATGAGGGTTAATTTGAGCGTAGACCGATTTCAGTTCTACACCAAGCCGCAGGTTACGCTTGATCTGATTTTTATTGATTACCCGACTTGAAATGTATACAAGTAATACTATCAGACCCATAAAAACCAAACTACTTATCAGCCAAAATAAGTTGCTCTGAAACAGCAATTGCCACCAATATGGCTTTACGTAGATAACGATATTAGTTTTCTCACTCATCCAAACCTCATCATAAGCCTTTATAGAAAGTACATAGTAATGGCCTGGTTTAATTCCTGAATTGAGCGTAATTTCATTAGAATTTAGTTCATGCCATGTTTGGTCTCCGTTAAAAATATGATACAAATATTTCGGCGTTCCGTTGCCCGCCGGATTTATTATATCAAACTGAAGTCTCATGTTCTTTTGATCGAGCAACAAAGTATCGTTTGCGGACAGGCTATAGGTAGAGTCTTTGTAGTTAAGTATAAATTTATATTGAGTGGTATAAGAACCTGCACCTTGCCTGATTTCATCTTCTGTCGGTATATCTACCCAAAACAAACCCTTGTCGGTATTCAGCAATAATTTCCCCCATGACGCCTGAACATCATTTATGTACTTGTAATTTAAGTCTTTTACATTCGGATACAATACATACCTTGATATTTTATGCGACCCTTCAATCTTACTAAATAAAACACCAAAACGGCCACACACAATAATCAGGTTTTTGTAAAGCAGCATTGACGTTTTTTTCAGGTTTATTTCCTGAAATAGACTCTCATATGACCTTCTTTCGGGGTCGTACAGCGTAATTTTATTGCTACCCCGAAAAAAAATATTCCCGAATTGCTTATCAATAAGAATTTGTTCAATGTTCTTTGTTCCGAAAACAGAAATCTGGCCTAGCGCGAGTACAGTATCTGTTCCCTTTTTGTCATTATGGATAAATACTTTATCCTGGTTATACGCCCAGTAATTTCCTCTCAAGGAATCAAATTCCAGTCCATTATACCTGTCTGGGTCAATCACTTTATTAACGATAGTGTCATGTTCAATTTTCGATTGTACCAGGCCGTGTTGGGCAATTAGAATTACATTATTTTTATCATAACCTGCGGTCGCGTAAACATTCCCCCAATACCGTTTGCCATAATTTACCGAAAGTTCATTTCGCTTATCGAGCCAAAGCCCCCCGTTTACCAGCGACTTACCCAAAACCAAAAAAGTGTCGTTATTATAACGCGTAATTTTTTTAATGTCATTTTTAATATTTGACTTAATATATTGAAGTTTTAATGTACTATCAAACTTCACAAGGGTGGACGTAAATTTATTCCACCAAAACGCAAGGTGATCACTTTCTCCGCCTACATATCTGAAGTTCTTAAAGTCCAGATCTCTTTCTTTTCTAAATCTGTTTTGAATATCATACCTGACATATAGTCCATTTGTCTTTGTTGCCACACATTTCTGCCAAAACGAATCAACTATCAGCAAATTCAATTCAATTTTGTCGTTAAAATTACTTCCGAGCATATCTATTAATTTATATGCCTTCAGATACCTGATTGTTGGCTTGGTCTCCAACTCCAAAGCGGTTTTATTTGTGTACAAAAAAACATTTGTTTCCCCTTCCCTGCTCGATTTTACATCTACAAAATTAATTTGTTCGTCCACACCCATTGTTCGGATATCAAAAGTGTCGGTTTTGCCAGTTATTACACTTAACACATAAAATGATGTGTTGATATTATTATAAAAATAGGAGAAAATATGGTCGCCTAAAACCATATCCTGAGATTGGTGTATTGCTTCCCGAATACCCGAATAACTGAGGGCACATATTCTTTCAAATTTAATTTTTCTTTCGCTGATATTTACCTTGTACAAATTGCCCCCGAAAACTAAAAAGATCTGACCAGTCCTGTTAATAAGAAAAACAATGTGCTTTTCAGAATCGCTCAAATCTACTCTCTCTGCTCCATCATCAATATAATGTGGCGTTTCCAACTCTATTAGGCTGTCATTTACACCAAGCCAAAGCTCATTTTTAACCTTGTTTTTTGGATTCGCATTTGTAAAAACTATACCACTACCCCATGGGCGTTGCTGATGAGGATATAAAACCGTTGAAATTGGTGGTATGTAAGGGCAATGGTATTTCCCATTCTGCATGTACCCCAATTCATGTGAAATTGTGCTCAACCATATTTTACCGCTGCGGTCCTCCATAAGGCCCCAGATATCATTATTCGTCAGCCCATCAAAAACGCTAAAAACTTTTGTATCATAACCATTGTACCTGACTACCCCTTCCGGTGTGCTCATCCATAAGTAGCCATAGCGATCCTTTATCATCGCATATATGAAATTCGAAGGCAGCCCATTATCAATATCAATGTTGTGCACATACCCATCCTGGCCACTTGCAAGGGCGAAAAGAAATAACATTAGAAGGGTAAGTGTAAATCTCAATCTGTAGACATTATATAATCAATTGAAGATAGAACTTTAAAAGAGAACAAAAAAAATGAAGCAATATTTATTTTCCATGCATTCCTGGCAGAGAGAACCTATGTTACAAGTTCGTTTCCCTCTATATTTACCGGTTTAGATTGAGTGATTTTTCGAATTTTACAAAATCAATATGTAATATCGGGATCAAAGTCGACTTGAGAAGATAATCAACTATCTACTGGCCGCTTTCATCTCTGGGAATCACACCAATACATCTAAAAACTTCAACTCAAAAAAAAGCCAGAGAACAAAACAGAGAGTCCATTAAGCACCAAAATATGTGTTATGCGTCGCCTTATTAAATAACACCTGTAAATAAGCCTTTTGTTTGTAATTTTATCCTCTTCGGCAATAACTTAATTGCAACAGTATTCAACTTCAATTTATTAATATAATAGCAGCCTTTCGTTTTTTCGACAAACGGCACAAAACATGAGCAAAACAACAAACTCTTACCGGCACCTAAGTACCTGCCTGCTTAACAGTTTACCGGGTATGTATTATCGCTGTAGTAACGATAGCGATAACACATTATTTTTATTATCGGAACGTTGCATAACACTAACAGGCTATAATACGGAGGAACTAATACAAAAAAACCTTGTAACTCTGGTCTATGCAGAGGACGTCAAGCAAGTCGGGGCAAGATATAAACTAATTACCCCAGACACTCCTGCCTGTACAATGGAGTATCGGATTTATGACAAAAGCGGAAACCTGCGTTGGGTAAGAGATACCGCATGCGGCATTATTAATGAAGATGGAACTATACTTGAATTAGAAGGAAACATCCAGGATATAACAAAAGAAAAGCTCGCATTGACTGGAAAGTCAGGGTATAACACCGGCAATGTATCCTTAGAAATATTGAATGAGCCTTTCAACCAGGCGATTTTAGACTCTTTGACATCTGAAATAGGTGTTGTTCGGGGTGACGGCACCATTGTCTATATAAATGATGCCTGGAAAAATTTCTCAAAAGAGAATGGTGAATTGAATTTAGGCAGAACATGTCTCGGAGCAAACTATTTCGCAGTATGCGAAGTAGCGACGGCTGATGGAGACGCCTACTCTGCGCAAGCTCTCGCCGGCCTGAAAAAGGTTTTAAACAACGAGGCCGAGAATTTCACAATGGAATACCCTTGCAATAGCCCATGTTCTGAGCGCTGGTTTATTTTATCGGTTACCACGTTACATACCAACGAACGCCTGGCAGTTGTACGGCATGACAATATCACTGCAAGAAAAAAGACGGAACAAGCACTCCAGGAAAATAAAATTCTTGTTGAAAATATATACGATGCCCTGCCTGAAGCAGTCATAATTATTAATGAGAGTGGACACATTACTAGGTGGGATGCCAAATCTGAAGCATTGTTTGGATGGAAAGAATGTGATGTTATTGGAAAAACACTAACCGAAACTATTATCCCTGAACACTTTGGAGCAATGCACAGTGCCGGCCTAAAACTTCATATGGAAACGGGAGAACAACATGTTCTGGGAAAAACAATCGAAACCCGTGCCAGATTACAAAATGGAAATGAACTGGATGTAAGGCTCATGATAACAAAGACCGTACTCAATGAAAAGGCTCATTTTATTGGTTTTATACACGATATTTCTGTCCGAAAAATAGCGGAGCAAAAAATAAGAGAAAGTGAGGAACGATACCGCGCACTTTACGAAAGAAACCTTGCCGGCTTCTATAAAGCGGACCTTAATAATATAATACTGGAGTGCAACGACGCCTTTGCCAATATTCTTGGTTTTAATACAGCGTCCGAAATTATAGGCAAGCACGCAAGAGAACTATATTCGAACCTAACATATGACAACTTCGTAAAATCGGTAAATGAAAAAGGTGGAAAAATAAAGGGCTGGGAGAGTCTTATTGAAACAAGGGACGGTAAAAAAATCTACCTGATGGAAAACGCTTCTCTTATTGTCGATAATGCCGGAGAACCACTTTTTATGGAGGGCACACTCATAGATATTTCGGTAAGTAAAGAAGCCGAAACAGCGCTCCTGAAAAATAAGAGGCGATACAAAAATCTATTGGACAATATGAACGACGGCTTCCTCGTCGATGACATAGATGGCAAAGTTACATTCGCCAACCAACGATACTTTGAAATTTTTGGCATGACAAAAGATGACATAGCGCACCTTATACTGGAAGATTATGTGGCACCGGAATCACGTGAATTACTCCGAGACAGGCATAACCGGAGAATAGCAGGAGAGCATGTCCCTGACACTTTTGAATATGAAGGACTGAGGAAGGATGGACTAAGAATCTGGCTTGAAGTTCGGGTTAGCGCCATAGTTGAAAACGGTAAAATACGTGGTACTCAATCCATTATCAGGGACGTAACGGAGAAGAAAAATAAGGAAATTGAATTTAAGAAACTGGCTGAACTCAACCGTAAAATAATCGACTCATCCGACGAGTTGTTTTATGTAATTGAAGTTATTAATGAATTTTCCTTCAACAACCCAATAGTTTACATATCTAATAAAGCAATGGAGTTTTATGGTATTACCGAAGAAAGTATATTCAGCAACCCGCGACTTTGGATCAATGCCATTCACCCCGACGATGCCGAACAAGTGATAGAAAGCACCCATACTCTTTTTGCACAAAAAAAACCGGTTTCACGCATCTACCGCAACAGGCACGCTGTTACGGGTGAATATATCTGGCTGTACGATTATGTACAACCCATACTCGACGATTCTGGCCGAATAACTGAACTGTACGGCTCTGTAAAAAACATTACGGACCTTAAAGACAAAGAGGCACACCTTAAAAAAACAGCTAACGAGCTCAATGACAGGTATAACGAACTAATGCAGTTCAATTACATTGTATCCCATAACCTGAGGGCTCCTATCGCCAATATTATTGGCCTTACCAACATCCTGAATATCCCATCCATGTCAGTTGAAGAAAAACCTATGATCATTCAGCATATACAGACATCGACCCAGAAGATGGATGACTTGATCAATGACCTGAACACTATTCTCTCCGCGCGCTCTACACTTAATACCCGCAAAGCGACAGTTTCGATACCGCAGCTATTGAGGAGTATCACTGACACGCTCCAATCTCAGATCGCAGAGTCAGGCACCAGGATAAAAACAACGATTCCGGAAAATGCTGAAGAAATTTTCACCATTAAAAGCTACCTGGAAAGCACTCTTTATAACCTCATCAGTAATGCAATAAAGTACAAATCTCCATTAAGGGCACCTGAAATAACGTTGACCGTGCAAAAAATAAAAGAGCAAATGATCATTACCGTGACCGATAACGGCATGGGCATAGATCTGGAGCGGCACGGCAAATACATGTTCGGGTTGTACAAACGCTTTCACCTTGAAGCTGAAGGAAAGGGGCTTGGCTTGCACATGACCAAAACCCAAATAGAATCGATGGGTGGAAAAATAACTGTGGAAAGTGAATTCGGTACTAGTACCACCTTCACAATCTCGCTTCCTGCAAGCAGTTAATTTTGTCTTTTGCCAAATAGCTCACTGCTTTATTCTACCTGTTTGGCAAAATTAAATTTCTAATCCCCTACTAATACTAAATTAATTTACGAATTGATTTATATTTGCACGCTACAGACATTTCTCCCCCTATTTTCAACTTGGCTACCAGAAAGCCCCCAATCTTTCAATTTGGCAAAACAATCACCAATACGTATTGAATTAAATTAAACAGCATAAGCGCTTTTTCTAATTTTTTATAACGCGTTTATAAGGCTAATATTTTATAAAATCATAAATTCCTCCTTATCAATCAGGTAGATAACACTATAATTTCATTCTGATTCAGTAATTTTATCCGACAAATTGATGACAATTCAAGATAGGAAACTCAAGCACTATTAGCTGGCTTCCTTGCACAGTTTTATCAACAATTAAATCGCACTTCATGATTTCATTGAATAGTACAACCCGTCAAAGAATTTTAGATAATCTACATGGCGTTTTCTTTCGCCGCCTAAATGACTCTGCGTGGACACTTATTTACATATCACAAAATACTGAAAAACTTACAGCATATCAACCCGAAGAACTATTAAACAACAAGGCAATTCCATTCCGTTCGTTGATTCACCCCGACGATCAAAATGAACTTTCGAGAAAATGGGAATATAACCTGGAACAACACTTGCCCTCATTGTTTGAGTACCGGATCATTTGCAAAAATGGCAACTTAAAATGGGTGAAAGAAATTGCCTCACCCATTTATGGGAATGATGGAACATTAGAATTCATAGAAGGATACATTCAGGATATTACTTCTGAGAAGGAGAATTCACTGCTTGCGGAATCACTTTCCTCCTACCAAAACGCAATCAATACCGGGTCTATTGTTTCCATAACTGACAAAAACGGCATCATTAATTTCGCAAACGAACTATTTTGCACGTTCTCGAAATTCTCCCGCGAGGAGCTGATCGGGAAAGATCACCGGATCATAAATTCAGGCTACCACGACAAGCTTTTTTTTAAGCAGCTATGGGACACCATCAAGGCGGGGAAAATATGGCGCGGTGAAATAAAAAATCGTGACAAAGAAGGGAAATTCTATTGGGTTGACACTGTTATTACACCAATATTTAATGCACAAAATGAAATTGTTCAATTCCTTTCGATAAGAAACATAATTACTGACAAAAAGGAAGCTGAAGAAAGCCTGAAATTAAAGTTAAAAGAAACCTCCTTCTCGACTAAAATAAATGAAGCGATCATATCAGATGAGTCACTGAATGAAATTTCAAACATACTACTCTCCGCTGTTTACGAAATCACTCCTGCAATCATTTGCAGGATGTATTTGTATGACAATGAGCAAAACAGGCTCACAGTGCTTGCTGAAAAAATAGATGAGCCGATCAAACAACAGATCAACGAAAAAACAGGGGGAAATATTCTTCAATTTATCCCTTCTCTGGAAGAAGAGTCGTTTATTACTGATGCGCTATTCAACAAGAAAAACATTATCACGAGTGACACAATTAAAATAAAAGAAATTCTTCAAGATGTTCCGGCGCAAAGTAAGATAGAAAAATTTGCGAAAACACTTGCCGGGCAAATAAAGATCAAGACTATTGGTATTCTTCCGGTAATTTTCAACGACGTTTTGCTGGGCTTGATTACGTTTTACTCATCAAGGGAATTCTCCGTCGAAGAAAAACAGATTGTTACCCGGTTTGCGCAGCAAGCGGCCACTTTTATCTCAAAAAAGAAGAGCGAACTCGCATTGCTAAAAAGCGAAGCATTTAATAGGGGTATCTTATCTTCTCTAACCTCCGAAATTGCAGTTGTTGACCACCGTGGGATTGTCATTGCATCAAATGATGCATGGGAAAACTTTGCCATAAAAAAGAATAGCAAAATAATACGTAGAACCAGCATTGGCCAAAACTATTTTGAATCCTGTAAGAACAAGGGCGCTACTATAGATAATTGCACAGAAGATGTCTTAGCTGGTCTAATTGCTGTCCTTAATGGGGAAACACCTGTTTTCTCAGTTGAATACAGCATAAAACTTGCCGACAAGACACTCTGGTACAATCTCTCCATTTCAAGTTATGAGGGGGACAATTTAAAAGCTGTACTTAGAAATGACAACATAACGGAATTAAAGAATAAAGAGCTTGAATTGCAGAAAACTGCAGCCGAATTAAGCGACAAGTTTAATGAACTAATGCAATTCAACTACATAGTCTCCCATAACCTACGGGCTCCGATAGCTAATATTATCGGGCTGACCAGTATATTAACTATGCCTGGGATTAATGAAGCCGAAAAACCCAATATTGTCCACCATATTCAGTCTTCTACTTTAAAAATGGATGAACTGATCAATGAATTGAATATGATACTGGCAACGCGGTCGAATTTGAACACCAAAAAATCCATTGTTTCATTACCTCAGTTAGTTCATAGTATTACAGATACCCTCGAAAAACAGATATCTGATTCAGGAACAATTGTAACTACAGACATTCCAGAAAACGCAAACGAAATATTTACCGTAAAAAGCTACCTCGAAAGCACACTATATAACTTAATTAACAATGCAATAAAATACAAAAGCCCGGAACATATTCCCGAAGTAGTAATTGTAACGAGAAAAGTTAACGACAATATCATTATCAAAATTTCTGATAATGGCCTCGGAATAGACCTGCTACGCTATGGTAGTGACGTTTTTGGATTATATAAACGCTTCCACTTAGAAGTCGAGGGCAAGGGCCTTGGCCTTTATATGGCAAAAACACAGATCGAATCACTTGGAGGTAAAATTTCAATTGAGAGCGCCCCTTCCAAGGGTACAATTTTCACCATCACTTTACCTGCAAACTAATGAAAATAAACATACGAAACAATGAAAAATATCATAATTGTCGATGACGACCCAATCAATAATTACTTGTGCGAATTGACCATCAAAACAGTCTATCCCAACGCACAAACACAAAGCTTTACGAATCCGGTATTCGCTTTTTCTACCCTCACGAACCCACCCGTTGATTCACGTACCACTATACTACTGGACCTGAATATGCCGGAAATGAACGGGTGGCAATTCCTGGAAAAGTTCGAACAAAAAAACATCAGTTGTACTTTCTATATCCTGACCTCTTCAGTAAATCCGGTAGATAAAGAAAAGGCGCAAAAATACTCCATTGTTGCCGGTTTTTTATCTAAACCAATTTCATCACAGAATGTAGTAAAAATTTTGAGCAGTTAAACCTACAGGAAGCCCAGATAATTTAGAACTCATGAATCCAACTGAGGTATTCAACAATGAATGATGCCATAAAAAGACATTGACTTTACATGCATGATTCAAGAAAGACATGGGAATTGGGCTCAAAACAGACTATGCATTTAAAATACACAAATACATTTATTCGTCTTTGGTCTCTGGCTTCACCAATTCGCCGACCATAAATATACGCAGGCGCCCAAAATTTCATTGAATTTAGATTTTTATCGCACCCGCCCGTAATTGAAAGCCAATTCAGCCCATAACTATCAGATAACCAGTACTGTCGGCACCATTAGCTCCCTTAAATGCCGTTTCCTCCACTGGAAATGTGATCAGTAACCTGAAGCGGGAGCCTGTCCATAACAGGCGGCAAAAAAATTTAATTATATATATAACAACAACTCTATAAACTACTTACAACATTCTTGCTAGCAACATTCGCAACGAGACAAAGCCGCCCTCATCCCTGGCAGTGCTGGGGGAAGACAAGCGACGACCTCAAATAACAACACCCCGGGGAAAATCCTGATTTTTTAAAATCTGTACAAACATTATACCGACTTCCAACCCTAATAGTAACTTTTGCATGTCACAATAAAATATATTCTAACATTACCACTAAACGTATTTTCTATCTATATTTTTAGTCGAAATTAATTTAGTTTTACAATTGCAACAACTCAATTTTTACGAATAATAAACAGACTAATTATGGCGAATCAAACTGACAGTCACGTTGGCTGCACTCATTGCAACTGTAATAACCCAATGTGGCAAATTCTTGACAATGATCTGTTCCACTCCGAACTCATTTCAAAGCTTTCTCACGGGCTGCAAAAATTCACTGAAAACGAAGGCGCTTCGCTGGTTATCAGCGGAGGAACTATTCGCCCGCTCACGGACGGGAAAATGGACACTGTCGAAGCCATAGGCATCCACAATGGCAAGGTAGTAGCAAGCGGAAGCATTGATAGCGTGCACCAATACATGAAGGAGCATGGTATTGCTTATGGTACCAAACAATTGCAACCAAAGCAAACATTGCTGCCGGGGCTTATAGAGCCACATGTACACATTGTACCTACCGCATTGCTGATGGGATGGCTGGACCTTGGAGGCGTTGAAGGACAGGTTCTGCGTAAGGGGTACGACCGCGAATGGCTTAAAAAAACGATAAAGGATCATGTAAAGGAACACAAGATCAAGTATGCACTTGGTGCCTGGATACTGGGCAAGCAGGTAGACCCGTCGCTCATGCCCTTTACTGTAAACAGCCAGGAAGGCAAACTAAATGAGCTGATCACGTTTGACTGCAAGATGCTTGATGAAATTGAACACGAACATCCGCTGATGATGCAAAGTGCATCCATGCATACGCTGTATGTTAATTCCATGGCATTGAAAAAAATCTTTGAACACAGCAAGGAGGTGCAGGAGAAGTATAAAACGGTTGAAGGATACCTGGCTGCGACCAACGGGCAACTTCAGGAAGCCGAAGGCATGGCCCCGGCATTTAAATCTATCCCGAAGGCACAGATCGCTGAAATGGCACTAGGTTGCTTCGAGCACCTGACCACACTCTTTGAACAGGCCAATTCAAGAGGTGCAACATTCATGTATGATGCGGGAATGACCCAACAACTAAAAACTGTACTGGATATCTACCTGGCATTCCACCAGAAACGGGTAAGAATTGGCGCGGCACAAATATGCAACAGCCCGCTGGAAGCACAAAAAATTCCGGCGTATAGCCCCATCACGGAGTATGAGGATGTGTACTTTAGTCACGTAAAACTAGTCTCCGATGGTTCCAACCAGGGGTTAACAGGCTACCAATCCAAAGCCTATTGCTGCCTGCCGGCAGAAAACTTCGGAATATTCGATTTCGTTGATGTACCCGAAAACCCGCACCCGGAAACGCCAACGGAGACCTACAAGATGATGCTGAATACCCTTTCAGTAGAGAAAGGCTGGCCAATGATGATTCATGCCAACGGCGACCTTGCCATTAAGCTGGCCCTCGATGTATACCGAATGGCTACAACTACTGAAAAGGACAGGCAAAAACGCAACCGGATAGAACATTGCTCCATTTTGTCGCCGGAAAAAATTCTTGAAATGAAGGAACTAGGCGTTCATCCAAGCTTCCTGATTGGCCACGTAGGCTATTGGGGTTATGCATTCAGGGAAGCGATATTTGAAGACAAGGCCGAGAGCCTTGATCTTTGCAAATCTGCCCTGGACGCCGGTCTGATCATTACACTTCACAGCGATAATGAAGTAAGCCCGCTCGGCCCATTGCGCATGATGGAGCAATCCATTACCCGCATAATGGAAGGCGACCCGGAATTAGGTGTTTTAAACCCCTCAGAACGAATTACCCCAGAGCAAGCACTAAGGGCTATTACCCATGATGCCGCATGGCAGTGCAATGCCGAAAAATGGGTAGGATCGCTGGCGCCCGGCTATTTCGCGGACTTTGTTATCCTGGACCAGGACCCACTTACACTTGACGAATACTATATGAACCTGCGCAACACCAGAGTAGCCGAAACATGGAGAGGCGGCGTGAAAGTTTACACACATCCACTGTTATAAGTACACTTTTTCGTTCTTTTTGAATGTGCCTGCCAAAATAATTGGCAGGCACATTTGTTATAACGGGTTGAGGAAGGTGCTTGTACATTTGCCTTACGAATAATAAAATTTCATAATACATAAAGGTGACGAAAAACAGGTAATTCTCTGCGTAAACTCAACATTTCAGCACCCATACTACCGTATGTTTGCTAACATTTACGAAAATGAACTTAGCAACCGATTGCAAATTACTGTTTGAGTCAGCCCCCGGCCTGTTTCTGGTATTGTTGCCGGATTTGACCATACAGGCAATGACAGATGATTATGCCGCCGCAACAATGACAACGCGGGAACAGATCCTGGGAAGGAATTTGTTTGATGTATTCCCTGATAACCCCGAAGATCAAAATGCCGATGGAGTATCCAACCTCAGAGCGTCACTCAACAGTGTCCTGAAAAATAAGGCCACCCACACGATGGCGATACAGAAATATGATATTCGCAGGCCCGATGGAACCTTTGAAGAACGATACTGGAGCCCGGTAAACAAACCGGTATTCAAGGATGGTTCCATTGCTTACATCATTCATCGGGTTGAAGATGTAACCAATTTTGTACGCCTTCAAAAGGAAGTTGATGCTAAAAAAAAGGTAACAGACGAACTTCAGGCACGCTCACTTGAAATGGAGTTGGAAATATTTAACCGGTCGCAGGAGCTCAAAAAACTGAACGCGACACTGGAGCAAACAGTAGAAGAACGAACAGAGCAACTCAAAAACTCCTATAAAGATATTGCCGACTATAAGTTAGCGCTCGATGCATCGAGCATTATCAGTATAACTGATGCGGACGGAATTATACTTCAGGTAAATGATAATTTTTGCAAGATATCGAAATATTCCAGCCTGGAGATCATTGGAAAAGATCATAGCATGTTCAATTCCGGATATCATTCCAATGCATTTATGCAAGATCTGCGCGACACTATTGCTAATGGTGTAATATGGATGGGTGAAATAAGAAATGTGGCAAAAGACGGCACTTACCATTGGCTGTATACAACAATTGTACCGTTCCTTGACCATCAGGGTAAACCGTACAAATACCTGGCGATCAGATCGGACATCACGGACCGAAAAAATGCCTACGAGGCCTTACGGGCTAGCGAAGTCCGGTATCGGAACCTATACGAAAACTCATTGGTTGCGTTATTCACTACCGATCTTACTACATCAAGAATAGTACAGGTTAATGAAATTGGCGTCAGGCTCCTTGGCTACAGTTCAAAAGCAGAAGTCGTAAATATCCTCAATGGCGTAGACTTTTATGTTCGCCCTGAAGAACGCAATAAAACAGTAGAAGCGCTATTAAGAGACGGCGTGATCACCAATAGCTTACTGGAAATGAGGAGGAAGGACGGCACGCACTTCTGGGTAAATAGTTTCGTAAAACTGAACGACGACAAAACACTGGCACAAACGGCCCTGGTAGACGTAACAGGGCAAGTACAGGCGTATGAAGCGCTGAGGCTTAGCGAAGCGAAATACAGGGGAATATATGACAATACAGTAGTTGCTATGTTTACTGCCGAGATGGACACCCGAAAAATAATAGATACAAATGACGTTGGGTGGCAACTTTTGGGGTATACTTCTAAACAGGAATTTATTGATTTCTATGATCCCAAAGTTCACCTCCCGGACCTTTCCGTTCGAGACCAAAACATAGCCGTTTTGTTAGAAAAAGGCCAAATGAATAACGGCATCCAAAGAATGCAAAAATTGGATGGAACTTGCATATGGGTCAAAGTGTTCTCTAAGCTAGACAAAACAAATTTCACTGCTCAAACTGTACTTATTGACATCACGCCCCAGATTTCAGCATATGAACAATTGAAAAAAAGTGAAGAAAACTACCGAAACCTTTTCGAAAATTCCCTGGTGGCCGTATTTATTGCTGATGTTGTTACACAAATGCCAATCGACGTCAACGAAACGGCGGCACTCCTTATGGGGTACACGTCAAAAGCTGATCTTCTGGAAAACTATTCACATAATCTGCACTTCGGTGACCCGGCCGATGTCGAAAAACTCTACCACGAAATAGTCGAAACCGGGTACATAACCAACCGCGAGTTAAAGTTAAAAAAACGTGATGGTACAAACTTCTGGGCAATGGCATCCATTACCCTGAATAGCGATAAAACCCAGGCACATTGTGTAATAACAGATATCACGCCACAAATTCATAACCAGGAAATACTGGAAGCACGGGTGAAGGAACGCACACTGGAATTGACGGAATCGCTCAACCGCGAGCTGCTGATGAATGAACTGAAATCACGGTTCATTGCGACGGCTTCGCACGAATTCAGAACGCCACTTACAACCATTTTATTCAGCACTAATTTACTAGAAACATATATCAGCAAAAACGAACCCGATAAATGCACCAAGCACCTAAACCGGATCAAGTCCATTATCAATGACCTTACCCAGATACTGACCGACTTCCTCTCGCTCGAAAAGCTGGAAAGTGGCAATGTAACAACTGTAACAGGGCCAGTAGACATTAAAGAACTTTCCACCGCAACCCTGGAAGAGGTGGCGCATACATTTACCAACGGCACCAATATTATTTACGGGCATGAAGGCAATTCAATGGTAATTGTAGACCGGAACATTCTCCATAACATTTTGCTTAACCTATTATCAAATGCCTGCAAGTATTCAAAACCCGGCGCACCAATAAACCTGGCGACAACTAACCGTGCGGGCAACCTGGTCATAAAGGTAGCCGACCAGGGAATTGGGATACCAGCTGCCGATCAACCGCATATTTTTACCCACTTTTTCAGGGCCACGAACGTAAATACTATTCAGGGCACTGGCCTTGGGCTGAACATCGTGAAAAAATATGTCGAATTACTGAGCGGAACTATTGGCTTTACAAGTGAAGAGTCAATTGGCACAACCTTTACAGTAGAGATTCCTGTACTGATCAATTAAGGAACCAGGCACGCTGCCCTGTTACACCACATCAGGGCAGCGCGTCAATTTTCCTCTGAATAATACGTCGGTCCATGTCTGTTCTGGCAAGTTGTAATGCCTGCCACCAACTCGCCCTTGCTTTTACAGGATCGGTTCCACTATAAAGCACTCCCAGCAGTGTGTGGTAAAATTGATTCCCGTCCATGGCTAATTGCCCAGCCTCAGCCAGAGCCTTTTGCGTTTGGCCTGTTTTATACAATACATATACCCTGTTCAAAACTGCTGTAGGTGAATATCCAGAGCCAGAAGCTGGTCATATAACAGAAGCATATGCTCCCACTTCCCGCCAGTATCTGCCCGTTGCGTATGCCAGTAAGCAATACAGGCTTCTATGTGATACTTCGACAGGGTGTCTCCTGATGCCGAAAGGTGTAGAAAATAGCTTCCCTTGCCCACAAGCTCCATATTCCAGAGGCTGGTGTCTTGTTCGTCATATAGAACCTGTTCGCCGCTACTACCGGTACGGGCTTCAAACCTTGAAGCATGAAAACACATTAAGGCCATGAGTGCATTAACTTCCGGCC
>CANCOG010000023.1 GCA_947379685.1 Flavipsychrobacter stenotrophus
ACCGATCGTTTCGACCGCTCTGTGTCGTTTAGCCTGAAAGCTGAAAAAGCGGGCATGCACCATTATGTATTGAGCATACCCGAAGCCGAAGGAGAGCAAAACAAGGCAAATAACAAGAAAGACATTTTTGTTGAAGTACTCGATGAAAAAAAGAACATACTCATTGCGTCAGCAGCCCCCCACCCCGATGTTAATGCAATAAAGGAAGCGCTGGCCGGGCTTGAAAGTTACAGGGTAAGCGTTTGTACCATTGATAATTTCCCTACGTCACTCAGCGGTTATGATGTGATCATTCTGCACGGGCTGCCCTCCATGAGGAACGACATCTCCAACCAGTTGAGACTGGCAAAAAAGCCAACCTGGTTCATACTCAGCCCACAGACAAGTATTCCGGCGCTTAACAGCCTCAGGGAATTAACAAACACGGCTGTGACTGCTGCGGCAGGGCATGATGTACTGGCAACCTACAGTCCGACATTTTCAACCTTTACCCTACCGAAACAGATACAGACTGTAACTGATAAAATGCCACCGTTGAGCATCAATACAGGTAGTATTCTTGCCCCTCCGGGTACAAATTCTCTATTTACTCAGAAGACGGGAGTTGGTAACTTCCAGTCGCCACTGTGGTTATTACAGCAAGGGAGTGTACCAACAGCCATTCTTGCGGGTGAAGGCTTATGGCGCTGGAGGCTTTATGAATTTAAGAATTTCAACAGCCATGAGGTTATTGATGAATGTATCCGGCAAACAGTTTCATTTTTATCTGTCAACAACCGGGACAAGCCTTTTAGTGCAGGAATGGCCAAGTATGTGTGGCGCGATCAGGAACCGGTTTCGTTGAGGGCATACCTGCATAATGCCAACAATGAACAAATTAATACTCCGGATGCTACCTTGACCATAACTGACAGTGCCGGACGTAAACGTGATTTTACTTTTGAGCGTTCCGGTAATTCTTACAACCTGAATATTGGGATTTGGGCTGGTGGTACTTACAGCTATATTGCGCGTACCACTTATGAAGGAAAGCAACTTGAAGCAAGGGGCAGTTTCGCTGTAGAAAGTATGCCCATTGAACTAATGGAGCAGGGTGCAGACTACAACTTAATGTATGGATTGTCCCAGAAATATAATGGTGCTTTTGTAACTGCTTCCGGCATTGGTGTGCTCTACGATAGTATTTCAAAAAATGCCAGAATAAAGCCACTGATACAGGTATCCACGGAAGCAGTTCCATTTGTTGACAGGAAATGGTATTTCTTCATTATTCTCGTAATTGCGGTTGCAGAATGGCTTCTTAGGAAATATTGGCTGGCTCAATAATTTAATGAATAATTGATCGGTTCTACCCAAACAACGACCTGATAACCGCTTATTTATTTCCGGACGCACTAAGAGTTAACGCCTTGTTATGTGCTTGCAAAAGTATTGTTATTGCAGAGATTTCGGGGCTGGCACAATTTTTTTGGAATTATCTTTAGACTTAATTTCTAAATTATGAAAATGCCCTACACGTATACAGAAGCAAAGAAACTGTGCGAAGAATACCAGTATCTTGTTGGCACATTGCTAAACGGCTGCGATGCGGTAGTGGAGTGTATTGCAGTCACTCCATTCGATGCACAAAACAAGCAGCGATTCTTTATGTATTACCTTCTTTTTGACAATGACCCTCAGGCCGCGCTTTTGCAGGAATACAAAGGGCTGTTATATGATGTGGAACTTATTACCCGAAATGCGGAAGATGAGATTGCACATGAAGGGCTTTTTGCGTGGATCGTGAATAATCCTGGTGTCCCAGGTATTGCTCAAAATCCCAGAGGAAATTATGCTCACTGAATGACCTCTGATTCTGACGAAAAATAATCAACTTTTCTAGCAAGGATGTTCCGTGGGGCAGTTTTTAAAAACTGCCCCACGGATTTTATTTATGCTGAAAGTTTATAGAGGTTCGTGTTGAGTTCCTGCAGCGTGCTGTTGATGTGCTTCTTAACAACAAAGCTGCGTGAAAGTGCCATTGTGGCGCTTAAAAATGTTTTCAAATCGGCCTGCATTGGACTTTCCATTATTTTACGGGCTCTGTCTTTTCTGAAGTATATTGCTGCTCTGTTTTGCATAGCGTATGGTTTTGTAATGATATTGCAAACACCGTGCCAAAGCAGGGAAAAAAATTTGTTAAACGCCGATTTTGTTCTCTAATTTTATATTTCTTAACAAACAGACGAGTAATGGAAATGTTGCACAATGCCATCTCCTGGTTTGAAATACCAGTGGCAGATTTTGACCGGGCAAAAAAATTTTACAGCACTATCTTTGACTATGAAATGCCCGAAATGGAAATGGGGCCAGTAAAAATGGGTATATTATTACACCACCGCGACAATGGAGGTATTGGCGGTGCCATTGTGCACGGAGAAATGTATGTACCTTCAAAACAAGGCGCAAGGGTTTACCTAAATGCCGGCAACGATGTTAACACAGTACTTGAGCGTGTAGAGGCTGCCGGCGGCAAAGTGATGCTTGGCAAAAGTTTTATGGGGGACACCATGGGTTACATTGGTGTAATAGAAGATTGTGAAGGAAATTATGTTTCGCTGCATTCGGTGAATTGAGGGGGGATGCCCCTAATAGGGGGAAATTTGCACCATTAAAAGGTCGGTGATTGGCCCTTTTGAAAACTCTAGTTGCCCGACCTCATTCATCACCAAATCATTCGTTACTTTTACTTTTTATTTCGTTATGACACAATTCTCTACTGATAAAGCACCGAAGCCTGTAGGCTTGTACCCACACGCCCGCAAGGCAGGCAATCTTTTGTTTCTTTCTGGCGTAGGGCCAAGGAAGGCCGGGACAGATGAAATACCTGGTCTGGAGACAGATAAACATGGCAACCATAAGGAATTCGATTTTGCCGCGCAATGCAGGAGTGTGTTTGATAATGTAAAAGTGATATTGGAAGAAAGTGGTAGTAGCTGGGATAAACTGGTGGATGTCACCGTATTCCTGGTGGATATGAAGCGCGACTTCCATATTTACAATAAGATCTATGCCGAATATTTCAAGGACAACCAACCCTGCCGGACAACTGTGGGTATCGACTCTTTGCCCACGGCAATTGCTATAGAGCTGAAATGTATTGCAATAATCGATTAAGAAGGATTTAAAAGACACGTGAACAAACGATTGATACTGCAAACTATTTAGTGTCAATCGTTTGTTTTGAGAAGCACAGCAGATTGATCTTACCATGCTGAAAACCAATGTAGTAGCGACTATTGGTATAATGAGGTAAAATTTTTCGTACAATTGACTGCTTTGTCGTAACTTTGTTTGACCGCTAAAGTTGCTCAATAACACTTTTTTCGCAAAGAGTAGCACGGTCTTGATAAACAAGAACGTTATGACAAAGTATATTTTTGTAACCGGCGGTGTTACTTCCTCATTAGGTAAAGGAATTATTGCTGCCTCGCTTGCCAAATTGCTTCAGGCACGCGGATTTACAACTACCATCCAGAAATTTGACCCGTATATCAATGTCGATCCGGGCACATTAAACCCTTATGAACATGGCGAATGCTATGTAACAGAAGATGGCGCTGAAACCGATCTTGACCTCGGGCATTACGAGCGTTACCTGAATACCTATACGTCTCAGGCAAACAATGTAACAACCGGGCGCATTTACCAGTATGTGATCAACAATGAACGAGCTGGCGGCTACCTGGGCAAAACGGTTCAGGTTATTCCGCATATCACTGACGAAATTAAGCGCAGGATGAAGTTGCTTGGAGAAACCAAACAATACGATATTGTTATTACAGAGCTAGGCGGAACAGTTGGTGATATTGAGTCACTACCTTACATTGAAGCGGTTCGCCAGCTCAAATGGGAACTCGCTGGGAATTGCCTGATAGTGCACCTGACACTGATACCCTATCTTAAAGCAGCTAAAGAACTAAAAACAAAGCCAACACAGCATTCAGTTAAGCTAATGAGTGAGCAGGGGTTGATTCCTGACGTGCTTGTTTGCCGTACAGAACAACCATTATATAAGGACCTTAAGCGTAAGATTGCTTTGTTCTGTAACGTTACGCAGGATGCAGTTATTGAGGCAATGGATGCCGACAGCATTTATATGGTGCCTCTTGAAATGATGCGCGAAAAACTGGACCTTATTTGTCTGCAGAAACTGGGATTACAAAAAGGTACTGACCCTGACCTCTCCAAATGGAAGGAGTTTCTGAATAAATTGCGCTATCCAAAAAGTACTGTTACAATCGGCCTCATAGGCAAGTATGTTGAATTACAGGACGCCTATAAATCAATATTGGAGGCGCTGATACACGCCGGGGCAATGAATGAATGTAAGGTGGAAGTAAAAAATATCCATTCGGAATACCTGACGAAAGAAAATGCTG
This sequence comes from Flavipsychrobacter stenotrophus, assembly GCA_947379685.1. Taxonomy (GTDB): domain Bacteria; phylum Bacteroidota; class Bacteroidia; order Chitinophagales; family Chitinophagaceae; genus Flavipsychrobacter; species Flavipsychrobacter stenotropha_B. The sequence goes on from CANCOG010000023.1 coordinate 4,422, forward strand.
AAAGTAAACTGGAAAGCCTGGATGCTATTTTAGTGGCTCCTGGTTTTGGTAGTCGTGGTATTGAAGGAAAAATAGATGCAATACGCTATGCCAGAGAAAGTGGCATGCCCTTCCTGGGTATATGCCTGGGCATGCAAATGGCATGTGTCGAGTTTGCCAGAAACGTTCTTGGTTTGCCTCGTGCCCACTCCACCGAGATGGACCCCGATACCAACCAGGGTGTGATTTGCATGATGGAAGAGCAAAAGAGCATCACCCAGATGGGTGGTACGATGAGGCTGGGAAGTTACGCTTGTGAATTGCAGCCCGGTTCGCTGGCAGCTGAGATATATGGTAACACACTTATTAACGAACGTCACAGGCACCGTTATGAGTTCAACAACGAATACAGAGAGAGGTTTGAGCAGGAAGGATTTGTACCTGTTGGCAAGAACCCGAAGAGTGATCTTGTTGAGATTGTTGAAATGAAGGGACACCCTTTTTACGTTGGCGTACAATTCCACCCGGAATACAAGAGCACGGTAGAAAATCCGCACCCTCTTTTTGTAGCCTTTGTAAAGGCTGCTAAAGATGCTCAGGAACAACGTAGTGCCGCAGTAGAAAAAGCAAATTCACTGGTGATCTAATTCTATAAATATTTTATAAAAAAGCCAGCCTGCTTCTATAATAGCAGGCTGGCCTTTTTTATATATACATTAGTCATAATCAACCAGTTATTGCTTTATTATCTTTTGCTGACAAAAGTGCTGGCAATCTGAGGCATCAAGCAAATATATGCCTGAAGGCAATTTCTCTAAATTGATGTCAGAGATGCCATTCTCACTTTTTTGATCGAATACCAACTGACCGGACAACGAAATGACCCTTAAGGATAGTTGACCAATGACATCCGAAAATTCCAGGTGCAGGCTACCAGTTGTAGGGTTAGGATAGGCTATCAGCCAATTGTTGACAATACCGCCTGTTTCAGATGGATCAATGCCAGGAGCCTTTTTACCTGCCGTCACATTTACAACCTGTGAGGCGATATCTGTACCACAACTATTTGTTACCGAATACCTTATTGTGTCAACACCCACTGACCTACCCCTCACTAAACCTGAACTGTTGACGGTAGCTAAGGCTGTATTAGTGCTGGTCCAACTTCCACCAGACTCTGTCGAATGCAATGTAATGGTGGCCCCATTTGCAACGGTGGTGGGGCCTGAAAGCGTTCCGGCACCGGGTAGGCGATTTACAGCAACATACTTGGTTGCGACTCCTGTAAAACCACAGCTATTGGTAACAGAATAAGTAATTGTATCCATGCCTGCGGCTACAGCCGTAACAACGCCGGAAGAAGACACCACTGCTATACCGGAAGTAGAAGAATGCCATACACCGCCAGATGTTGCATTATGCAAGGTAACTGCCCCGCCAGGGCACAGAGGGGTTAGATACCCTGTAATTACAGAAACAATTGGCACCCCGATAACTTTAAATGGCCAGCGCGCGACTGCAGTGCCGCAAGCATTTGTAATTGTGTAGGTTATTGTGTCGCTACCCGGCGCAACCGCAGATACTATTCCAGTAGCAACAGTTGCTACCGAAATGTTACTACTAGCCCATGTGCCACCAGGGCTTGCATTGGTGAGTGTAAACGAGGCTCCCGGGCAAATAGTTGAAGCACCTCCTCCAAAACCATAAACACCACCCGGAATATTTACATTAACTACGTAGCCCGTTTTAGTCCAGCACCCATATCCATTAACCACTTTGTAGTAAACAGTCGAAGCTCCGCCGCTTATTCCGGTTACTACACCTGAAGAGGAGCAAGTAATGGTTCCACCAGACTGACTCCATGCACCACCTGAAGGCGATCCGCTGAGAGAGGTAGTGCCCCCAATACAAATAGCGGACGTTCCCGACACTGACGGAGCTGCAGGAACAGGGTTGACGGTTACATAAACGACAATTACATCAGTTGCGGTTCCGTCTGAGACCTGAACTGAAAAAGAATCAGTCCCTGAAAAACTGGAAGTGGGTGTATAAGAAAGGCCGGTGGGGGTCAGACTGCCGCCTGTTGAAGCTGCGGAATAAGATACAACTGCGGTGCCATTAATTGGGGCAGAAGCAATACTCCATGTCAAGGTCTGTCCTGCATCGGCGTCACTGACCCTTAAGATTGAATTGAGGGTAGAGGTTACCCAATTTGAACATACTGTAATATGAGTAGTTGCCCCGCTGTTGAAAACTGGACTATGGTTGGTGATATTAGATACCATTCTTATTGCACTGTTGGCATTATCACAAATAAAAACGTTTCCTGAATGATCGATGGCGATGCTCCGGGGATAATATAATCGGGCATCAGTTGCAGGGCCGCCGTCGCCAGTGTAACCACCATCGCCACCGATGCCGGCATAAGTACTTATTGTACCTGCGCTATTGACTTTACGCACATTGTGCCGGTTGTCATCCACGATAAACAGATTACCCGAAGCATCTACGGCAACACCCCATGGAACCTCAATTGAAGCTGTTGTCGCAGTACTTCCATCTCCTCCGCCACCGTAAGACCCATCGCCTGCTATTGTACTCATTGTGCCAGAGGGCGTTACCTTTCTGATACGTTGATTATTTCTGTCAGCAATAAATAAATTACCGGATGGGTCAGTTGCGATGTCCATAGGTGTGTTTAGCTCTGCTGAGGTTGCGGCTCCACCGTCTCCGCTAAAGCCGGAAGACCCAGTACCCGCATATGTACTAATAACTCCTGATGAATTAACCCTTCTTATTACACTATTGTTCATGTCCGCAATAAATAAATTACCCGAGGCATCGACAGCCAACCCGGAAATATCACTTATTGCTGCAGAACTAGCCGCTCCACCGTCGCCGCTGTATCCAAATGAACCAGTTCCTGCGATTTTTGTAATTATACCGGTTGTTGACACCTTCCGAACAGTTCCCGCGTCGCTAATAAACACATTCCCTGCTGCGTCTACAGCCACCGCAGTAGGGTTCAAAAATTCGGCATCGGTAGCCTGACCACCATCCCCCCCTCTGCCAGAACTGCCACTTCCTGCAAAAACTATAAGCGAGCCTGACGGGCTCTTTTTATATACTTTGTGTGCATCTCCGTCGGCTATATATAAGTTGCCATAACTATCAGTAGCAAGACCGTACGGATTATAAAGTAACCCACCACCTACATAGGTAGAAATAGTTTGGGCATGTATACTGCCGGAGCAAAAAAGAAATCCCAGACAAACAAATAGCTTTCTCATATTTTACCAGTTTTAGAACTGGCAAAATAACTTTACAATTTAGCTCTGGACAATCGTATAAACATCTGATTTTTTCCCAAAAAAGTAGTTGACAAGTCTTGCAGCGGAAATAGGCAAGTTGGAGAAGCCCCGGATATTTATGGCATTGCAGAAAAAGTGATAGGCAATATTATAAAAGCAAAAACACTGGCTTTTTAAGTAACCCAAATTAACTATTGAATATATCGTTTGATCAATACAACTGCAAGGCTACAAATTTGGCTGCCGTAGTACCCTCGCTACAGCCTGAGCTTTGGAATTGACGTGTAATTTCTCGTATATATTACTGATGTGTGTACGAATAGTGCTAATACTGACAAAATACTTTTCAGCAATTTTCTTATGGCTCAACCCTTCTACCAGGCAGTATAGTACCTCCTTCTCTCTGGCCGTGAGACAGTACCCCTGGGTTTCGGCAACCGGGACCTGTTGAAATGACTGAATTACCTTACGGGCAATGCTGGGACTCATGGGGGCGCCGCCTTTTATCAGATCTTCGATTGCTAAAATAATTTCGCCTGGGGGTGTCTTTTTCAATAAATAGCCGGAAGCCCCAAACCGTATCGCATCAAAAATTTTATCATCATCTTCAAACACAGTGAACATTAGCACCTGAATTTCCGGAAAACTCATTTTAATCAGCTTTACCCCTTCAATGCCCGACATATCAGGAAGGCCAATATCGAGCACAAGTATGTCAGGCACATTGTTAACCAATTCGCTAACTATATGCATCAAAGTGCCTATTGCTAATACGCATGACATGTTTGGCTGCGAATTTATCAACCTGGAAAGGCTGCTCCTTAATGCCGCATTATCTTCTATTATTCCTACTTTGATCATGGCAATAAAATTGAGCTTTTGATGAATAACCGGCAATCAGATGTCTATACTATTTTTATGATGAGTTTTAAAGACGTTTCAATGCCGGGAACTGATTTCAGTACCAGCTGAGCTGCAATGTTTTTTGCACGTTGCCTGATGTTGTACAAACCATTTCCGGAAAACGCAGCTGTTGTTTCGAATCCTTTGCCATTATCTTCGACCGAGAATTCAAGGAAATCGCCATTTCTTTTAGCAGAGACCCTTGCCTCAGTACAACCTGAGTGCTTTACCACATTATTGACAGACTCTTTCAATATCAAGTAAACGTCCTGCCTTTTTTCAGTTAATAGGTTCCCGCTAAAAACTTCAGTCGAAAAATCAAAAATATAGTTGATATTTTTAGCTTCGAATAATGTAGTGGCAAATTGCCTTATTCGTAGAAGCATTTCCTCCATTGAATCATTTCTTGGGTTAAGGCTCCAGATAATGTCGTCCATTTTTTCCATAATTACACGAACATCACCCTTTATCTCATCTTGCATTTGTGTTTTGTTCTCTTCGTTTTGTTCCATTGTAATAACTTCACTAAGAATGGAAACAGAACTCAGGGTTGAACCAATTTCATCATGCAATTCCGAAGCTATCCGGCTCCGTTCCTGTTCCCTTATCTTAAATGACAGCTCAATTTTTTCAAGTTTATTCTTCTGCAATTCCAGCTCTTGCTCCAATACGCGCTGGTTAGCCCTTTCCTTTTCTATCGTTTCCATACTCATCTTATAGCTGATGGAAGCAGAAAAAAAATAAACGTCGACATTATAGCCAACTGCTAAAACCGTAAGTGCATTGGGAAACATTCTATTCCACCAAAACAGTTGAACCATTGTTGAGCACAGGCCGAAAAATATCATCGCAGAAATAGCATAAAGAATGTATTTGAAGTAAGTATCCTTTCTTCTTTTCACAACGGTGAGCAAACTGATAAATCCTCCGGCAAGCAACAAGATCCGAATACCAATATAAGTTGCAATAAATAATGACCGCCCAACATGATATATGGTAACCAAATGATGTAATAACCCGTTTAGTGGAATATAAATAAGGATGACTACCGGAGCTATTCTACAATATAAATAGGCCAAACGATCTTTTTTTACGTCAAGTTCCATTGCCACTCTCGAAAAAAGAACATAAAACAAAAAAGAGATCATTTGCAAAGCCTCGTCAGTCACAAAAAATGAAACCGAAGGAATTCGCTTAAAATAGATGCATTTAATTAGGCAGTAGACAAATACGCTCCATAAATACCTTGAATAGCTGGCAATTAATTGGCGAGGGTTATGTGTATACAGCACAGTATGGTAAATAGACGCCAGTAACAAAGCGCCGGTGACCATAACAAATATGATGTAATTAATATCGTACACAATTGGGGTATTGTATATCCAAAGCTAGTAAATAGTGATGATACCTGCTGTTCCGACTATATTGTCTTAATCAATCTAATGAAACCTATCCGGGACCCGTTTTGTGCCTCGCCAGCAATTTTCAATCAGGCTACTTGCTGAAAACAACATTGTAAGGGAACCAGATATTTCCCTCTGGAATAAACACTTCAGTGGCGTTCGTATCGAGGAATAATTTATAATCAAAAGCAGGATACTCAGGAGAGAAATACCCGGGATAGTAGTACTTGATCTTCTTGTCGAGACAATACAAATATTTGAGAGCCATAACGTATTTCCCGGGGCTGTATTTTTTGTATTCCGGATCGTAGAAATTGATAATACCCGCTATGGCTTCAGTTCCTTTGTCAAAAATGCCAGCTGCAATGAGTTGTTTATTATCTCTTACTTCGATTATGTAAGAATCGTAAACCTTGTTTTCAACGTCCTGCAATAAGTCGTTGAGATTTTTCGCTGTTTCAAATTTAAGGTTCGCGACATACTTTTTGTGGAGCTCAGCTACGTCATCGGTTATACTAAATGGACGAACAACAACCGAGAATTGCTTATTGAGCTCAATTATTTTCCTGGCCTGTTTCGTCATATTCACTTGCCTGACCAGATACCTGAGCCAGAGCACCCGAAACAACCTTCCGTCCCGGTAAGGCTCCAGTGTATGTACTGTAAAAATAAGACGACCGGTACGGTACCAGCCAAACGACAGGTAGGTATCCAGTACTTCCTTTTTAACAGACTCCAGGAAGTGAACATCTTCATTCATGGGCTGGGTGAATTTATACAGGGATAAAATTGGCGATTCGGGCATAATACGAGCGAAAATAGTTACATCGGTAACAAAAAGAAAATGGAAAGCCAAAGTCTCCAGAAATTAGTACCGGTAGTGCCTACCCGAAATATGCGCTTCAGCAACGGCCCAAACTGACTACTTAGATGACACAAAAATAGCCCGTATCCTAACAGATACGGGCTACCCAATATATTCAGGTAATAATTATTTTACTGATGCAACCAGCGCTGTGAATGAAGCTGGCTCATTCATTGCGAGATCAGCCAGTACCTTACGGTTCAGCGTGATATCCTTAGCAGCTAACTTACCGATGAACTGAGAATAGCTCATACCTTCTGCACGAACGGCAGCGTTGATACGAACGATCCAAAGGCTGCGGTATTCGCGCTTTTTCAGCTTACGGCCTACGAATTTATATCCAAGTCCTTTTTCAAGAACGTTTTTGGCAACGGTATATACGTTCTTACGCTTACCGTAAAAACCTTTGGCCTGCTTTAATATTTTTTTCCTTCTCTGGCGGGATGCGACTGCATTTACAGAACGTGGCATGTTTAAAAATTAATGTCTTTTAATAAAAATTGTTTATATGATCATTCGCACGGGTACGTCAATCACTAGTATACGGCAACCGAAAGTTTATGCCATTACGAGCATACGCTTAACGAGACGCATATTGCTTGGGTGTACCAAGCCATGTATGCGCAAGTGGCGTTTGCGTGATTTAGATTTTTTAGTCAATAAGTGACTCTTAAAGGCTTTATACCTGCGTATCTTGCCAGTACCGGTAACTCTGAATGTCTTTTTCGCACGTGAGTGCGTTTTCATCTTTGGCATGGAAATCAAATTTGGGATTGCAAAGGTAGTTAATTTTTGAATTGAATATTTGTTTTTTGAGTACCTCGATTATATTTTTTTAAAATTAATTAAAAATAAGGGCAAATCCCCTGCTTCCAAGGCACCGGAAACAATTAAAACTCTGGTGCAATATTACACAATGAAAAGGAGAAAAAGACGAATCCAATGATAATGATGAAATATTCCTCCACTCTCATCCAATGCCTGTTTTATTTTGCCCGATTCCAAAGAGCGCTCTTAATATTCTTCATTGTGCAGTAATCATTTATTAAATTTGCCGCTCAAATACTAACCATGGCCATACTTCGGTTCAGAATATATTGGGAAGAGGACGACCTTACCTATCGTGACATTGAAATACAAGGCACTCAAACTTTCTTGGAATTTCATAAGGCTATTGTATTGGCCTACGAATTCGATGGCAAGCATGAGGCTTCCTTTTATGAAAGCAATGATAAATGGCAATATGGCCGTGAGCTGAATTCTGAGGTATTGGTTAACAAGAAAGACGCACCTGCGTTGTCAATGACCCGTACACCCGTTGCAGCACTAGTTTCGATACCCGGGCAGAAATTTGTTTATGTCTATGACCCGTTAAAGAAGTGGACTTTCATGATCGAACTTATTACTGTGAGCAGGGAAGACACTTACAAACGCACTTATCCGTTCATCCTTCGTAAAGAAGGTATCGCGCCTGCTCAATATGGCATCAAGGGCGTAAACCCCAATAAACTTATGGAGATTGAAGAAAAGTATGACTTGGGTGCTGAAGAAATGGCCGAAGGATTTGGAACAGACGGTGACGAAGGAGCAGGTATTGGTGGTGGTGAAGAATCAGGACATGAGGAGGCCGGTTCTGACTTCTAAATCTGTAAGCATTTTAGGCAAACTAATAAAAAGCTAATTGGCCGAAACAAAGAAAACAGTACTTATCATTGCCGGCCCTACCGCCGTTGGGAAAACTGCGGTAGCTATTGAAATTGCCAGGCAACTGGGGACTGAAATCATTTCCGCCGACAGCAGGCAGTGTTATCAGGAAATGAACATAGGCACAGCCCGCCCAGCGCCTGATGAATTGAGCGCTGTAAAACATCATTTCATCGCTGAATACCCTGTTACAAAAGAGCTTACTGCCGCCGACTACGAACGGACAGTAATTGAACTTCTGGAACAGTTATTTCGATTCCATGACACAGTCGTCATTTGTGGGGGTACGGGGCTTTACATTAAGGCCCTTTGCGATGGGCTAGATGAAATGCCACCGGTTAACCGAGAAATAAACGATGAAGTTGAAGCCCTGTACAACCAGCATGGCATTGAGTGGCTACAGGCAACAATTCAGGCCGAGGATCCCAGTTTCCATACTTCCGGTGAAATTCATAACCCAGCCCGGCTTATACGTGCATTGGTCTTTATCCGGTCCACTGGTAAGAGCATTTTACTATATCGGACAAATACAAAAAAAGAACGCCCTTTTCGCACCATAATCGCAGGGCTGGAATTACCGCGGGAAGTGTTGTATGACCGCATCAACCAGCGGGTTGAATTAATGATTGGTGGCGGGTTGGAGGCTGAAGCAAGAGCATTGTACCCATTGAAGGAATTAAAAAACCTCCAGACTGTGGGCTATACTGAATTTTTTGACTTTTTTGACGGGCGTTGTACCCGTGGGGAAGCTATCGACAAAATAAAGCAACATACCCGTAACTATGCCAAAAGACAAATGACCTGGTTCAAAAAGAACAAGGAGATACATTGGTTTGATGCCAGTGTTACGGGCGTGGCCAATGATATTATCGGGTTATTATAAATACAAATGTCTTATTGCCGATTCTATTGGTTGAATAGTGTTTTGTCGGCTCTGTCTTATTTTCATATTCCTAAACTTACTTTTCCTACAAATTCCGCCCGGCAGCTGCAACTTCCGAGACCATATGGGCCCGAAAAAGTTTATTGCGGGCATTTTCACCAAACATTACAACCTTGCTTTCCCAAATAGTACGTATTTTTCCCCGATAATTAAAGCGTTGAATCATGCTAATGCAGGAGGTGAAAACCGACGCGGACAGACAACAGTTTTTACAGATCGCACTTGATATATACAAGGATGATGTAAACTGGATACGTCCGCTGGATAAAGATATAGAAGAGGTTTTTGACCCGGAGAAAAACAAATTTTTCAAGCGCGGGGAGTGTACCCGCTGGATATTAAAGGACGATGGCGGCAAGGCTATTGGTCGTATAGCGGCTTTTGTAAACAGGCAATATAAACAAGACCAGCCTACCGGCGGCATTGGCTTTTTTGAATGTATTGACGACCAGAAAGCCGCTGATTTCATGCTTGATTTCTGCCGGGAATGGCTGAGGGAAAGAGGCATGGAAGCAATGGATGGCCCCATTAATTTTGGAGAACGTGACAAATGGTGGGGACTGGTAGTTGATGGGTTCTATAGTCCGCTGTATGGCATGAACTATAACCCACCCTACTATGTTGCTTTATTCGAAAATTACGGATTTAAACTATATTTCAATCAGGTCTGTTTTGGGATGCAGGTAAAGCAAAAACTGGACGAAAAATTTTACCAGCGCCACGCAAAAATAGCCGCGGATCCCGGTTATAGGGCAGTTATGATTCAAAAGAGCCAGATTGAAAAATTCGCAAAGGACTTTACATACGTTTACAATAAAGCCTGGGCTGGCCATGGCGGCGGTAAAACACTTGAAGAAAAAACGGTCCAGAAGATGTTCAAAACCATGAAGCCGGTAATGGACGAGCATATCTCCTGGTTTGTTTATTACAAGGATGAACCAATTGCCATCTGGATAAACCTTCCGGACCTGAACCAGTATTTCAAATACATGAATGGCAAGTTCGGCCTGCTTCAAAAGGTACGCTTCTTTTTGTTGCAAAAATTCGGAAAATGCAGCAGATTCGTGGGATTGGTTTTTGGCATTATACCTGAGTTCCAGGGGAAGGGAGTTGACGCTTTCGTAATTGTTGAAGGCGCGAAAGTTATTCAGCCAATGGCTAAATATGATGACTATGAGATGTTGTGGATCGGCGATTTCAACCCAAAAATGATCAATATCGCTGAAAGCCTGGGCACCTACCGCAGCCGCACTTTACGTACTTACCGATACCTGTTCGACCGCAGCAAACCTTTTTCCCGTCACCCTATGTTAACTGGCGGCAAGGATGCTCAAAAAGACCATAGCGACGATTGATAAGCTGCGTTGCAACCATAAAAAACGAAAAGGGTACTACATGACAGTAGTACCCTTTTCGTTGAATTTTATTTAAAAAATTATTGAGTAACTACCTCTGTAGCATTGACGAATTCCAGGGCTTTTGCAACCATGTTCTTGGAGCCTATAAATACGGGAACGCGCTGATGCAATTCAGTTGGCTGAATGTCCAGGATATCCTGAGTGCCGTTACTTGCGGAACCGCCGGCAGCCTCTACTATAAAGGCCATTGGGTTACATTCGTACTGAAGGCGAAGTTTGCCATTCGGCGAACTTTTATCAGCAGGGTACATGAAAATTCCACCCTTAATTAATGTACGGTGCAGATCGCCTACCATAGAACCGATATAGCGGTGCGAATACGGCCTGCCCTCCTCTTTCTTGCTTTCCATGCAATAATTGAGATATGCCTTCATGCCTTCACTGAACTTAACTGTATTACCCTGGTTGAGCGAATAGATTTTACCATTCTCAGGCACCCGTATGTTTGGGTGTGAAAGACAGAACTCACCGATGGTTGGCTCCAAAGTAAAGCCATTCACACTTATTTTGGTTGCATACACCATCATGGTGCTCGAACCATAAATAATATATCCTGCTGCCATTAGCTTGCTACCTGGTTGCAAAAAATCAGCTTCGGTACATTGTTTGCCCAGCTCACTTACTCTACGGTAAATGGAGAATATTGTGCCAATTGACGCGTTTACATCAATATTGGAAGAACCATCAAGTGGGTCAAACAATACCACATATTTTGAGTTTGCCGAAAAAGTATCTTCATAAGAAACGTGATCATCGTTTTCTTCTGATGCAATACCCGCGCAGTCAGTGCTGTTTTTGAGTACATGAATCAGCGTATCATTAGCCAGAACATCCAGCTTCATCTGCTCTTCACCCTGAACATTCGTATTACCCTGCTTTCCTAAAATATCTGAAAGTCCGGCTTTACGCACATGTTTGTTAATTACTTTACCTGCCAGCGCAATATCCCTGAGCAATGAAGATAATTCACCAGTTGCCTGCGGAAACTTCCGGGTTTCCTGAATGGTGAACTCGTCAAGTGTTATCAATTTACCTTGTAACATTATTTTATAGTTTAGTATTTTACGTAAAATTAACAAGAACTAGGGAAAGTGCACCTATAAAAGCGCCAAAAAACCCGAAACACCTGTCTATATGCACATAAATGCCCATTCAAAAGTTGCCAAAACCACTAAAACGGCCTGTATAAGCAACGGGATTTCGTGACTGACCAGAGGATGTAATTGAATATTGCCGTTACTTTGGCATTATTTTCATAACATTTGCCGTGTTGTACTATCTATTGCGAAATATAACAATTATCTGCTGTATTTCTGCTCTAATGAGCGGCTGTATCATACTACGGGAAAATGCTAAGTATAATTTCAATGATGGCATTTACCGCACCCATCAATTCTCTAAGGAAAAGGTCTATGTCTTACATGTTGACGAAGATACAATTGCCGTTTTTCCAGTGTTGACCTTTCCTGATTCTACCGCAATTCTGACAAAAAAGCGCGTGAACTACACCAGCATGCAACGCAAATTCAAGGACAATAAAATGATCCATACATTTTATAAACCTTCTTTCGATGTAGACTTGCTTACGATACCACTGAAGTTCCGACCGGCAACCTTTGATGTACCTAACCAATTGATCACAACTTTTAATGGTGCTGTTTTTGGCGGATACAGAATTGATGCATATAGTCTGCACTACAACCGGACCCCTATAAATACCTATAAACAAACGACCAGACATACGGGTTATAGTGCAGGTGTCTATGCGGGCCTGGGCAATTCAATTATCAATCCGTGGGTACTTAAGAATCCCAATATTAACGTCGAATACGAAGGTGTGACGCTAGTAACCGGCATTTCAGCGAATGTAGCCGCAGACAAAATTACATTTGGCCTCTCATTTGGTTTTGACCACCTGCTTGATAAATACAGCAGTGAGTGGATCTACCAGGGGAAACCTTGCGTTGGTTTTACCTTGGGGTTGGACCTCTACTAATCGTTACCGGAGATTCCACCCTTCCAAAATACCTGGGCAACGTAAATCATGCAGTACCGTTCGATCCATTACCCAACGTCAAAAATGCTTTACCGAGGTAATCAATAATATCTCCTGCAATCAAAGCTTCCTGAGAAAGTTCCTTTGCACCGAGATCGCCCGCCAGGCCATGCAGGTAAACACCCATTATTGCTGCTTCGTGAGGCGCATAGCCCTGAGCCAGGAGCCCTGTAATGATGCCGGTCAGCACGTCTCCTGCCCCACCGGTAGCCATACCTGAGTTGCCAGTGATGTTATACCAGCATTCGCCTTCCGTGGTGATGACGGCTGTATGATGGCCCTTGAGCACAATATTCACATTATACCGCATCGCCTGAATACGGGCATTATCAACTTGTATCATGCTATTGGTGTTTTCTCCAAACATGCGTGCAAACTCTTTGGGGTGCGGGGTGAGCACTGACCCCTTGGGTAACTTACCGAGCAACTCGTGGTGGGCAGCAATAATATTCAATGCATCAGCATCCAGCACAAGTGGATGCATACTTGCCTCCAGGAATGTACTCAGCGCTTTCACACTATCCTCCCCTGTACCCATTCCTGGCCCAATTCCGATCGCCGAAAATTTCTCCCAATCCGAAATTGCCTGCAATGATTCTTTACCACTGGTGAGGCACATAGCCTCGGGAACTGCCGTTTGTACAATTTCGTAGCCGCATTGTGGCACCAGTGCAGTTACCAGGCCTGTTCCGGCACGCAGGGCAGCACGCGAACTGAGGCAAATAGCTCCTATTTTTCCATAACTACCTCCTGCAATGAGCGCACTACCAAAGGTGCCTTTATGTGCAAATGGTTCACGAGGCTTGTACAGTGACATGATCACGTCCCGGTCAATAACCCGGTATTGTGTATGAGCATTGTTAATAAAAGTCTTATCGAGTCCAATGTCCAGTATCTGCAAGTTGCCCGCAAAGACAGACGATTCCTGATGCAGGAAGGTTCTTTTATAAAACTGAAAAGTAAGCGTATCATCTGCAACTAAAACCGGACTTTCCTTGTCTGGAATCACGTCAGCAGCCAGTCCACTAGGCATGTCAATTGCGACCTTCCGATTGGTCATCTTGTTGATTTGGGTAATGAATTTCCCCACCCAGCCATCGGCGGGCCTGCTTAATCCCGTACCGAGTATCGCATCTATAATAACAATATGAGGAGGTAAATCTGTGATATAAGTATCGGGTTCCACAATAGTTACTAACTGTTCATCGATTCTTTTCAGCCGCTCCAGATTTGACTGGCAGTCCTTTGACAGTTCATTACCAAACTTCAATAAAAAAGCCTTTACCCCGAAAGACCGGTGATGCAGCAATCGTGCGATAGCCAGCCCGTCGCCCCCATTATTGCCAGTTCCGCATAAAATAACGAATAGTGTTTCTTTAGGAAAATTAATGCGAATCCAGTCTACGCACTTATTTGCAGCGCGCTCCATGAGCTCCCCAGAATTAAGGCCCGATGCCTGTATAGTATAAGCATCACACTCCCGTATTTGTGCCGCGGTGAATATTTTCATGCTACCAAATTAAGACATAATTCGCTTTGCCGGCAAAGACACGCTTCAAAAAGTGCACAACCCGTGGATTACCTAAAAAAACCAGCAAAATAAGTGGGGGAAATGGAACTCAAATTTGGCGGATTTGTTTGTACTTCTGTAACTTAGGTTTTATGTCCATGCACAGATATCAAACATAATATTCCAAAATACATGCGACCAGGCGAAAATTATCAGTGCAGCTAAACAGTTAATATATCAAAAAGAGTTCCCTTCCCCGCTTATTGCAAACAATCTGCTATGGCAGATTTAAGACGGGAAAAACCAAACGAATAAAACTAATTCAACTGGCGCCAGCTATCTAAAATGGCATATTAATTGACACTGATTTTTGCAACATCAATTTATTTAGTAGCTTTAGGGCTTTGAAATACAAAACTTATTTTAGTATATGAAAAAAACTCTTTTTTCCTTACTGGCCTTATTCCTGTTAGCTGAGTCTTGCACTAAAACCCCTCCCGATCCTACACATGGCACTATGCTGCGTACCGGGAAATGGAAAATATCTGCTGCAACCATAAGGATGAAGCTTCCTAATGGAAAAGATACTACCATGGATTACATTCAGTTCATCCCTAAGTGCCACCAGGATGATTATATCAGATTTGATTCATTAAGCTATGGTTCCGTACATAATAATGGTACTTCCTGCTCAGTTGCCGATGCCGATTCAATTTCATTTGTATGGAGGCTGAAAAGCAATGAAACTGTTATGGATATCTTCAACGGGTTCACACTTATTGACTCCGTTGCTGAAACCATTCTAACACCATACCACTTTGATACATTATCCCAGGATCCGTTCCTGGTGCTGGATACAATTTCCAACGACCCGGCAAATATAGTCTTGGACACGGTTTGGGATCTGAACTTCAGTTCAGCGACAACGTCGAACATCAACATTTATAATGCTACGTTGTCTAATTTTACGCAGGCTTCATTTACGATGGATTTTATTTTACCAGCGCACTACCCCGATTCAACTCACTTCCATGAGATGTCTCCGATAATACGCCCCGATAGTTTCCATTACCACGTGACATACAGTAATTTTTAAATAACACAGGATATTACCGGAAACCACCGTGCCTGTGCCGGTGGTTTTTTCATAAATAAGTTCATTCGTACCTTAGCAAACTTTTATAACAGAGTTTATGATAAAAATTACATTACCGGATGGCGCTGTACGCGAATACAATGCAGGAGTAACAGCCGGAGAAATAGCAAAATCGATCAGCGAGGGCCTGGCCCGAAAAGTACTTGCGGCAGAAGTGAACGGAGAGGTTTGGGATACGAGCAGGCCAATAAATAATGATGTAAACCTGCGCCTGCTTACATGGGACGACAAAAGCGGCAAATCTACATTCTGGCATTCTTCAGCACACCTTATGGCTGAAGCGCTGGAAGCGTTGTACCCAGGTGTTAAGCTGGGTATCGGCCCCCCTATTGAAACAGGTTTTTATTACGATATAGACCTGGGTGACCGTTCTATTGTGGAAGCTGACCTGGCCAAGATAGAGGCAAAGATGAAGGAACTTGCCAAGGTTAATTCAAACTATGTAAGGCGCGACGTACCTAAAGATGAAGCAATCGCCTATTTCACCGAGAAAGGTGATGAATACAAGCTGGAATTGATTGACGGCCTGAATGACGGAAGCATTACTTTCTATACTCA
>CANCOG010000024.1 GCA_947379685.1 Flavipsychrobacter stenotrophus
TTTGCGAACCCTGCCTGTGCCATCACCTATAAAAACATTACCCCAACGGTCCACCGCAATGCCGCAAGGATTATTTACCTCAGCTGCTGTTGCCGGCCCGCCATCGCCTGTGTGCCCCGAGGTACCATTGCCGGCAAAAGTTGAAATAATACCTGCGGTATTCACCTTCCGTACCCTGAAATTTGCCTGATCGCAGATGTAAACATTACCATGAAAGTCGCTGGCGATACTATAAGGTGAATTTAAGTAACCGACAATCGCTGAACCGCCATCACCACCGTAACCGCCACCAACATTCATGCCGGCAAAAGGGTAAACAGTCCCGGCCGTGCTTATTCTGCGTATCCTGTTTGCGCTTCTGTCGCAAACATAAACATTTGCGCTGCTGTCAGTAGCAATACCAAAAAGGTAAGTGAAGGTTGCGGAAAGGGCAGAACTGCTGTCGCCCGCCGAACCGACCGTGCCGGTTCCGGCATAGGTGCTAATGATTTGTGCAGAACAAAAAAATGGACATAGACCTAACACTATGCACAGCGCTAAGTTTATCGACTTAATATGTTTAACGCATCTCGTGTTAATGGCTATGTCCATTTAGTTTTGACAAATGAATTACCCTATCGCTGCACTACAAAATGCAAAATTTCGCTTTTTGTATCTGAATGTATACGCAAGATATAAATTCCATCTGGTATTTTGTTATTTAGCTCTATGTATTCGTTTATTTTTCCATTATTAGCAGGGATTTTGGCTTGATAAATTGTTTCACCGGAAATATTACTTATTTCATATTCAATATTACTGTTCGATGCACCGACATTTATTTTACCTGAGATCTGGAACGTACTGTTATTCGGATTAGGGTACAATGAAATAGAACTGCTGCCGGAAGACAATGTATTAACTGCCAACCTTTCGGTATGCACAACTATTGTATTACTTACTGTATCGCCCGGGCGAACGCATGGCAGGCTGGAATAAACAATACAATACACCGTATCATTTGAATAAGTTTCAACTGAACATGTGTTTGATGTTGCACCAGAAATGGCACCACCATTCAGGAACCATTGGTAGGTAGGTGATGAGCCACCATAAGTGGTTGTCGCTGTAAACGTTACTATCTGTCCGGCATATGCGATAGTATCAGTTGACGCATGAATGGACACGTATGGCGTAAATGGCATTGTGATGTGCAATGTGGTGACGTCATTCGTTGAGTCAAGAAGCCTGCACTGTGCGTCACTGTACAATATACATTTAATCACATCACCATAGCTTGGCGACATTGTGTAGGTGTAACCGGTGTCAACAAATACTCCGAATTTTCTCCACTCAATGTATGGAGAAGCACCGCCAGCCGTAACATTGGCGTACAAAGTAATTGGCCCAAGCGCGCAGAATGTATCCGTTGGGTTGTATATGGTTACAGCTGGTAAAACTGACGGGACTATATTTATTGGATAGTGGGCAATCGCAACACCGCAGACATTAGTTATTGTATAGACCACAGTGTCATGTCCTGCAGTTACGCCGGTAACAACACCTGTTGCAACATCAACCGTCGCAATGGCATTCGTAGTTGACCAGGCACCTCCCGTAGAAGCATCAGTCAGGGAAATTACGGAGCCGGAGCATACACTGGAAGGTCCGGAAATGGTATCGACAGATGGGGGCGGATTTACTGAAATTGCCCTTGTTGCCCTGTTGGTACAACCTGAGCCGGTTACTGTATAGATAATAGTATCTATGCCAGTTGAAATACCAGTTACAACACCACCACTGGTAATGGTTGCATAACTATTTGAACGGCTCCAGATACCCCCGCTAACTGCATCGGCAACGGTAATTGTCGCTCCAATACACACATCGGTCAATCCGGTTATAGAGCCAACAGTCGGCAATGGTATTACGGTTACAGTTGTCGTAGCAGTGTCATGACAGCCATGAAGGGTAACTCCGGTAACTGTATATGTTGTCGTAGTCGTTGGGTGAAGTGATACTGACGAAGAATCACTGGAATAGGATGACAAGTCTGTTGCCGAAGGCCTCCAGTAATAGTAGTTGTCAGCACCCGAAGCCATTAAGGTAGTGTCATGACCATAACATATTGGTGCCAGATGCGTCAATGTTACTACCGGGCGTGGGAAAACAGTTACTACATTGTTATATGGGATTGTGACAGCGCAGGCACCATTTTGAATGGTAACCGTTGGCGCACAGAACACACCAGCTCCAGTGTAATAAATTGTAGTATCAGGCGTGGTTGTAGTGAATGCGCCGTGCGGACAGGTGTTCCAGATATAGTATGACGATGAAGATGTGATTCCAGTATCGGTAAAATGAAGCCTTGCTGCCAACGGTGCACAGCCACTGTCAGGTGTTACGGTCATGTAACCCGCTGGCCCGCCAATGGTGTAACGGGTGGTTACTGAATCGGTACATCCCCATGCGGTGGTGCCTATCATTGTTACATTGTAATGTCCGTTAGCATATATATTTGTATGTATGAATGGTCCTGGGAAGGTACCGATACCCGGAGTTACGCGCCACATATAGGTGTTAAATGCGGAGTCAGCAGATCTTACAACATGCAATGGAGGACATGAAGAGAGTGTGTCGTCACCGAAATTTGTAGAGGTAAGTACGAGCGGTGCAACCCGTATATAGCCAACGCGGGTGAAAGTATCCGAACATCCTGCCGGATAGCCATAAGAGCCATCGGAGAAAATTGCGCACTTAACTGTGAATGTACCGTTAGCTGTGTAAGTGTGTGTACTTGTTTGCGCACTTGTTGAAGGTGTTGACCAACCAGTGCCGTCGCCATAGTTCCAGGAATAGGTGCAATGGGTATTGGTGTCCGTAAATGGAATACTCAACCCTATACACATTTGGAAAGCAGAATCAGGTGAGGTAAAATAAGCATGTGGTTTAACGGCGTGTACGAGTGCACGGTCCAGACTGGAGCAATGGTGATTGTCGGTATCGGTAAGTACAATATGGAAATAACCGCGTGTATCGAATGCCAGAGAGGTATCGCCGGAATGCAATGTACCATAACCGTGGCCACCATCAACACCTAGCGCTGTAGAAGGTATTGCACTCGTCGTAACCATTGGTCCTGCATTGAATGTCCAATGGTGCGGGTTGGCAATCGAAGCGTATGCATCAGTATTAAGGTCGCGGAAATAAACCAGAGACCCTACGCAAATAAGCGTATCAGAAACCGAAAGGCCGCCAACCGGGGCAATGACAGTGACTGTTTTCACAGCGGCCGTATCTCGACAGCCCGATGAATTACGAACAATGACTGAGTCGCGGAAGATTCCTGTGCGTGTAAAGCTGTGCGTTATCTGGAAGTCCATCAGTCCGTCTGATGCTAGTGAAGTATGGACTGAGGGCGAGCCATCACCAAATAACCAGAAGTAGTCATTGAATGGAGTTCCGTCAGCGGTTGTCGGCCCGAAAAAAGAATCTACTTCGTTCTTACAGGGGTAAAGGTTGGAAATCCTCCAGGTTAAAGCTGGTGTTCCGGTGGAGTATACCAGTGTATCGGTGTTCGTACAATAATGGTTGGCTGCACCACCTGAGTCAATAACTACAACTGTGTAAGTATGCGGTGGGGTAGCAGTATACCGGTGTATGACAGAAGTTCCGGTAGTGGCCGCTGTACCAGCATCTCCAAACGACCAGCTATAGGCTGTTGCGCCGGTTGCACCCAGAATCTGGAATCTTACCGAATCTCGGTGAGCACAATTTGGTGTCGTAGCAACAATAGTTCCTGTGGCTGGCTTAAAGACATATACGTAGTCTGTGTCTGCAATTGTACAACCGTTAACAGTCATATTTACAACGGCCATATAGTTAATACCAACTCCGGCTCCGGTACCACCACCATAAAGTGCAGAAGTGGTATCTATATCCGCGGTTGCACCTTCTGAAGTATATAACGCGCCATCTGCATGAACTGACCATGCAGTATAGGTACAGTTTGTACATTGATCATTGAATATCACAACTGTATTCGGACAAACAGAGTCAGCCGGCATCCTTGTCGCTCCGTTCATCCAATAATGTGAAATATGCCCGTTCGGCAGCGTGCCTCCAATAAGGATTTTTGCAGTATCTACATATGAACAACCTCCGAGGTATGCTGGAAAATGCCAGTAGGTTATAATGTGTTGCATGCCGCCAACTGTATAGTCATGTGAAGAATCAACGCATTGACTTCCTATACATGCGGGAGTTCCATCGCCAAATGTGACAGAGTCAACAATAAACGGAATGAAAGGAGTTGCGAGGCTGGAGAAAAAATCTACATGCATGGGGTGGGTAGATGTTACACATCCTGAATCCGCACTTAAAGCGGTAACCATAGCAATACTCCCGATTTTTAGATTTACACCAGCGTTGGTGGAATCAAAACACCCGTGAATATCGGTTACCTTAAGGTTTGGACGGTAAGTGCCAATTGCTGTATAAGTATGTGTGGGTGCAGAAATGCCTGAACCGGTTGTCGATAGTCCGTCATCGTAAGTCCACTGATAGGTTAGACCCGAAGTTGGGAAAACGGAACTATGGAAATTTTCAATAAGAATAGGCGCACATTTATAGGCAGTATCAGCGGTGATGCCAGAAATTACAGGCGAGGCTCTGACATAAATATTACGGCTGGCACTTGACGTGCATCCTAAAGAGTCGGTTGCAACTTCGGTCACCCTGAAAAGCCCGGCACTGTCTGGAGCAGGGTAGTGGAATGCAAATGCAACGGGTGTTGCTGAAAGTACACTGTCAACAGCTGTTGTGCCATGATAGAGGTAAAAACTTGTACCGAACGCATGACCCCCAATATGTGAGGAGTCAGCAAATGTAACTGTGGTGCCCGAACAAACTGTGTCGCGTGCTGAAGCCATCCCTGCTGTAAAGCTGGTAACAAACACATCTGTATCCAGGTAAACCATGGTGCGGCAGCCAGCCGAAGTTATCGCGTAAAGAGTATCAGAGTAGAAGCCGGGCGATGAGAACGAGTGAGTCGTGGTCGGGCTGGTTGTGGTTGCTGAGGAGTGGTCGCCAAAATGCCACAAGTACGAAGTTGCACCCGAACTGCATGAAGCATCATAACTGGCTACAGCTGGCGTTGAGCAGAAGGTTGCTGCTCCTGAATTTACGAAACACGCTGTTGCAGGCGCTTGTATCTTGATGAAATTTGTCTTGGTTTCAGAACCGAAACAGCCGCATGAGGCAGCGAAATATTGAAGGGAAACGGTATAGTTGCCGGGCGTGGTAAACGTATAGCACAAAGAACTGGTGTGTAAATAATGAACACCATCCGGCCCGCTGATGATCCACGTCCATGTGAAAGAGCAGCCTGCGGTGTCACTGTTCGACCTGTTCAGAAAGCATACGTTTCTCGGACCGCAAGTGAGTATTGTATCGGATGCGGGGCTCGATGTAGTAAAATTGATAACCGGGCTGTTATGCACAGTAACATAGTTAGAATTGGTTACATAAGCCTGCTCGCCAGTGGCATTGCAGGTTACCCTTGCTGAAACATCGTAAACTCCCAAATGAGTGAAACAATAGAATGGGAGGGTTGACGAGTCAGTAACGGAGGTGGCGTGGTTATAGAAAAACCATACGGTTGAGTACGAGCCAGTGCATCCGGAGATGGTTGTGTTGAATACTGAACAAATACTGTCGCATCCGCTGAGGGCAGAGGAACTGCCAATGGTTACTGTCAACGTTGCACGAACGAAAAACGGAGAAGAAAAAAGAACAAACAATACAAGTGAGCGTAAAAGCTGCTTCATGCTTAATAATTTTTAGTAATTTTTTTGGGACAAACTTTTCTATGGAAAACTATGGAATGATAGGCGAAGGATAAACTTAGTTAAAATTCCATTAAAATGCGCGCCGGACGTGCTTTTTAGGCAAAAAAATTGCCGATTAACAATTAATTAATCGACGATTTTAACTTAAGAGTAATGCGATCCCTTTATTTGGAATCAGTTAATTTAAATAGTGTAGATGTACATACATTGATAAAGATATGCTTAGGGGCAATTTAATGGACTTGCCGCAGGCTGCCAACCGTGCCTCAGGGATTATGTAAATTTACCGGTTCCATTCTTTTAGCCCTCCATCGAGCGAGAATATATCGGCAATAAAAAGCATGTTAATTATTTTTACGGCTTCCGCGCTTCTCCTGCCCGATGAGCAATAGAGCACAATTGGCTTATCTTCTTCTAAGTATGGCGATATGTCATCAATATTATCAAGTGGAATATTTATTCCACCAATATTAAACTCCTCATGTTCTTCCTTACTACGTACATCAACAAGAATGTACTTGTCGAGGTTGGCTTTCACATCTGCTGCGGAAATTTTGGGAATGGCTGTGAAATGAGGTAATGCAGTAATGTTTGTTTCGGTCACCGGCTTGGTCTTAATGATCCGGCTCTGCATGGTCAGCGCATCAAATATCAAAATTTTTCCGGCAAGTAATTCTCCGGTCTGAGTTATAAGTTTCAATGCCTCATTCGCCTGCATCGAGCCAATGATGCCCGCAAGGGTGGGGAAGACACCCCCCTCTGAACAATTGGGTATCAAAGAAATGTTTGCTTCGGGAAATACGTCGCGATAGTTTGGGCTCCTTGTGCCATCTTCATTGGTCACATTCCAGACAGCCACCTGGCCTTCATACTGGTAAATTGCACCATAAACTAATGGGATACCAGCTATTACACAGGCATCGTTAAGCAAGTACCTGGTTTCAAAATTATCTGTACAATCCAGCACCAGATCATATTGGCTGATGATATCATTGATGTTCTCATCAGTCAGCATGATATTATGCGGGAACAGTTGAATGTCTGGGTTCTGCTGCTGCAGGCGGGTACATGCCACGAAGGCCTTCTTATTACCTTCCTGCTTAGGGTTATACAAGATCTGCCGATGGAGGTTACTAATTGAAATATTGTCGTAATCTACAATGCCAACGGTCCCTACTCCCGCGGCTACAAGATATTGGGCAGCGGGGCAGCCCAATCCTCCGGCACCAGCAATCAGGACTTTCGCATTTTGCAACATCCGTTGGGCAAGCTCGCCAAACCCCGGGAGGGTGATCTGGCAACTATATCTTGTGAAATCGTGGGGCATTAGCAGGTTTTCGTTTTTTGGTATATAATATTTTTTGCTGTTTCCGCGTCAGTCGGTGTGTTTACATTCATCAATGCAGTACTGTCCGGTGCATTAAGAATGGTAACTGGGTTATTCAATAGTATTTTTCTGGGGCACTTAAATCCTTCATTCAGCTTAGCCAGCAGAATGGGGTAACTTGCAGGCTCCCAAATTGTAATAAGTGGTTCTGGCAAATGATCGAAAGGGCTCTCAAAGGTAGTCGCAATTGAATCACAATTTCTGTTTTCTACGAGAAATTGTAACGTTTCCTTATCTAGAAATGGCAGGTCGCACGCTACAACAAGCCACCCGGCGTTGGGGTCATTTTCCTGTGCAGTGAGTATTCCGCCGGCCGGCCCGGCTCCTTCGTATTGGTCAGGTAGAGTTTTATATCCTTTGTCTATAGAATCAACTTGTTCGGGCCTGCAGGAAATAAAGACTTCTTCGCACACAGCACTAAGCAGGTCAGCAACGTAATAGCGTTGTGGCTTGCCATGCCATACCGACATGCCCTTATCCTGACCCATGCGAATACTTTTGCCTCCCGCCAGAACCAATCCCTTCAACAACGGTTTACCCCCTCCTGAAATCACGCTTCCCTCCTGTTTTTTCTATGAGTTTTGTTTCCTTAATAGTTATATCATGGCTCATGGCCTTGCACATATCATATATTGTGAGTGCTGCTATGCTCGCGCCCACAAGTGCTTCCATTTCAATCCCTGTTTTAGCAGAAATACTGGTAGTGCAGTCTATAACTACTTCGTTCAGTTCATTTAATTCGATATTTATCTGGCAATTGTCCAACCCAAGTGGGTGGCATAGGGGAATAAGATCCCCTGTTTTTTTCGCCGCCATAATACCTGCAATTATAGCTGTCTGAAATACAGCACCCTTTTTGGACTGGATCTCCCCATTGCTGAGTTGTTCCAGCACTTGCTCGGGCAAATAGACGATACTCCGGGCAGTGGCGGTTCGCTGCGTGATGGTTTTCGCACCCACGTCCACCATGTTTGCACGTCCTTTATGATCAATATGGGTTAATTCTTGCATAGTATTGGCACCAAAATTAATAACATAAAAGGCAAAAGTTTCCTATTTTATTAAAACAAAATTTTTCAGGAAACCAAAGCAACTATAGGATTCGTTTGTAAGGCCATATCCTGTATACAGTTCCCTTAATAAAGTTAGTGCTTTCCGCCGGAAGTTCCATAAATGCATTTGTATCCAGCAGGTTTGCCAGGTCGCCCGAACCATTACCCTGAGCGGGGTAGGCGATCAGGTGTCCTGCCTCATTTGTTTCGGTTTTTACCTGCATAAAATAAGTGAGCGGCGCAGTAAATTGTACATCTTCGCCCAATATTGCGAAGACCTTTTTGCTGGTTAAAAGGCCCAAAGACAGTTCCAGCCAGGGTACGAAATAGCGGTGAAGGCATAAAAAGGCAGAGACTGGATTGCCTGGAAAAGCGAAAATTAGTTTGCCTGCTTCATTTTTGCCAAACCAAAATGGTTTGCCTGGGCGCTGTTTCACCTTGTGAAATAACTCAGTTACCTCCAATTTTTTCAACGCCGCGGGCAGGTAGTCATATTTCCCCATCGAAACGCCGCCACTTAAAATGATTACATCATGTGTTTCCAGGCAACTGGCTAATTTAGTTTCAATGATTTGTTGGTCGTCAGGCATGTGCAGCAAATCAGGATGAATCTGAAATTGCTCCAAAGCAGCTTTTATTGTATAACTATTGGACCGTCGGACCTGATAGGCGGTAGGTTGTTCGTTTACATCGACGAGTTCATCCCCCGTCGAAACTATGATCACCTTTGGGTTTTTCTTTACCAGCAATTGTGCTTTTCCAACGGTGGCTGCAATACTTATAACTGAAGAGTCTATCAAATTTCCAGCTTTTGCGACTATATCATTTTGTTTCCGGTCCCGGCCCTTGTAATGTACATTCTGGCCTTTTTTTACATTTATGTCATCAATAGCAGCGACTCCATTCTCAATCTTGATGTCTTCGTACCTGATAACTGTGTCGGTTGATGCAGGCAATGCTGCCCCGGTCATTATTTCAATACATTGTCCTTCATCAAATATTTCAAGGGGTAGATCTCCTGCTGCCTGGCTTCCTCTTATCGCGAAATTTCTCAGACCATGATTAAAACCATCGAATTTCAGGGCGATCCCATCCATAGTAACTCGGTCATAGGGTGGAAGTTCCCGGTCGCACAAAATATCTTCAGCGAGTACTCGCCCCATTGCTGCTTCAAAATGAACGTATTCAGTCCCAAAACCGACGTATTGGTCCAGAATTATTGTTTCTGCTTCATGTACAGTGATCATTGCGGATGCGGAAGATTCAGTTATAAGGGTAAAAGTAAGTGAAGACTACGAAAAGAGGTTAAAAATTAAATTCACAAATTCCCTTTTTAAAGGGATAAGTGCGGACCATTCTGCTTTGTATTTTTGTTGAATTAATCGGTTTATTTTTGATTCATTGCAGAAATTTCACTTTTAAACCGGGCAATCTGACTCGAAGCCCTTATCCCTTCACCAGGAAAATCTAAAAAAATGAAACTGAAAGAAAGCAAAGTCCCACTAAGTTCCGTTTTTGCGCTGACAATCTGCCTGTCAGCGCTTTTGGTATGCCTTCAGGGTCTTTCGCAGGACCGGTACCATAAAATGTTGTCCCCCGTTTCATCCTGGATACACTTAGGCGTCCCGGTTTATGTCAATCAGTATGGTAGCAACACTGTTTTGTGCACCACTAACGATATCGTTGTTTTTGACAACGCCTCAGGTGCTATTGTGAGTGCCAAACAATTTTCCGGAATCGTTGTACGCGGTGTAAGCCAGCGACGTAATTTGTTATATATAGCAGGAGACTATTCTGATTCGGCCGGCCGGATCTATGGGGTGATCATGCAGTATGATTTGGCTTCAAATTCAATTGTATGGCAGAAAAAGATACAAACAGATGCTTTAAGAATGTCTTTTACCCATGTGACCAATGACAGCGCAGGAAATAGTTATGTTTTAGGAGAGGTTATTTTCGACACTACAACTTATTTTGCCCATATGTTGGTGATG
Organism: Flavipsychrobacter stenotrophus; assembly: GCA_947379685.1. Taxonomy (GTDB): domain Bacteria; phylum Bacteroidota; class Bacteroidia; order Chitinophagales; family Chitinophagaceae; genus Flavipsychrobacter; species Flavipsychrobacter stenotropha_B. Next base: position 10,262 of record CANCOG010000024.1, read on the forward strand.
AAAGTTGATTCGGGAGGTGCTGTTGCCTGGCAAAAGAGCTTTGGAGACACAAGCCGCAATGAATATGCTGAAACTATAACCTACCACAATGACAGAGAAATTTACATTTCCTCGCTGGGAATGAAACCTACGAGTGCGGATGGAACAGTTACAGTTTGGAGAATGGACAAATTGGGTAATATTCTGAATGTTAATACAATTGAGTCGTCGCATGGCCCAAGGTTTAGTGAAAGCTACGCGGGAATCCTTGCGGGCAAGTTTTGTATTGTGACTTCGTCTATTGTCGGAGCTGATGGAGAGGGGCCGACATTGGTCAGGCTTCTGGACTCGACCTTAAATGTTGGAGTTGAAACAACTATTCATGGCATACTTGTCCGAAATGCTTTTTTTAACAGCGCGAAGGTCCTGATTGCAGGTCAGGCTGACCGGAATTCAGGTGTCGAAGGCTTTAAGGCGATAAAAATGGATAAGGATCTTAATGTTGTAGCCTCCCGCCATTTTGAGCGAATAATCACTTCTTCCATTGCTTCAAGCGCGAATTGTTATATGGCAGATGACGGAAGTTCATTCCACTTTTATTCACTTTCCGACGACTTTATGCACATCATTAAAACAGACTCAAATGAGGTACTGGCTTGTGGTGACATCCCCTTTACGCCCAGCGTGCCATCGCTAAATTATACCAGCACGTCCTATACCTCCGTAGATTTCTCGTTGACGCGCAATGTTTCTAATCAGAATGTGCATACTTCAGACTTCAACTTGTCCTTTAACTCAGCCTGCGACTCAGCGACACTTGACGAATCACCATTAGTTCCGTTAAGTTCAGTTGTCGTTTATCCCGACCCCGCAACTACGGAACTTAATATTCAAAACCTACCGACGACCGATGTTACTATAAGTATAGTCAACGTTTTGGGCGAAACAGTTTTTGAAAAAATGCATAATGGCAAAATTGATGTCTCCCGACTTAGGCCAGGAGTTTATATGCTAAGTATTGCCGGTGAACGACTGAATTTTCGGCATAAATTCATTAAAATCTGATTAGTTGGCCCCAATATTTCATCCGGTTCAATTGACTTTTTTCGTAACAATCCCATAAATTTTATCAAAAATTAACTTTATTAACATTGTTAACGCGATTTGTGGATTAATCATAGAATTCGCTAGGCAACAATTATCTATTTTTGCGTGAGTTTCGTATAAATGGATGCATCTGGAAGAGAGGGAATGAGGGCCTGGTCGCCCCTGTTTTTTTCGTTGGTTTTGATTTTTGGGATGGTGTTGGGTTTCAATCTGCGTGATACATTACGCAGTAAGCGCGATATCAACACAGTATTGGAACGCAATGACCGGCTGGAGCAAGTAATTGACCTGATCAACGAAAAATACGTAGATTCTGTAAATAGTGACATTTTATATAAAGATGCGATCTCAGGCATTCTTAAAACACTCGATCCCCACACAGTTTATATTCCTGCAGAAGATCTTCAAGATGCAACCGAAGATCTTGAAGGTGGTTTCTCAGGTATTGGTGTTGAATTTTCCATTGTTCGTGATACCATTAATGTGACTGCAGTTATAGACAAAGGTCCAGCCAATGCTGCCGGCCTGAATGTAGGCGACCAGTTGCTTAAAGTAGGAGACACTGTCGTTGCTGGAGTAAACATAACCGCTCAAAGAATAACCCACTTGCTTAAGGGTAAGCAAAAGACAAAAGTCTCCGTAACACTTAAGCAAATAAGTTCCGGTGAGCCAAGAGTTGTGTCAATTACCCGTGACATGATACCGTTGCACAGTGTTGAGGCCAGCCTGATGCTGGATGCAACTACCGGGTACATGAAAATAAATCGGTTTAGCGCGACCACCCACAAGGAATTCATGGAGGCTATAAAAAAACTGAAAACATCTGGAGCAAAACAAATGGTGATAGACCTGAGGAGCAATCCCGGGGGTTACCTGGGTGAAGCTACTTCAGTTGCTGATGAGTTTATCGATGACAGTAAATTGCTGGTATACACCCAGGGCACGCACGCTTCTAAAACAGAATACAACGCAGATAAAAAGGGCGCCTTCGAAACAGGAAAACTCATCGTACTTATCGATGAAAGTTCAGCTTCTGCCAGCGAGATATTTGCGGGTGCCATTCAGGACTGGGATAGGGGAGTGATCATGGGCAGACGTTCATTCGGGAAGGGGCTGGTTCAGGAACCTTACGAAATGACGGATGGCAGTGAACTGAGACTGACTATTGCCAAATACTACACACCCAGCGGCAGGTGTATCCAAAGATCGTTTGCCAATGGCAAGGCCGCTTATGCTGCTGACTACGAAAAACGTTTTACGACAGATGAACTCACGGGTAAAGAACAGTTTATTAATGCAGATACTACTCGGTATTTTACGGCTAATCATAGGGTTGTATATGGAGGCGGGGGCATTAAGCCCGATGTATTTGTACCAGTTGATACGGTGAAGCTATCGCACACGCTAGTGAACAGTTTGTATAGTTCAGAATTGAAAAATGCAATATGGGACTACTTTCTGCGCAATCGTCCCGACATGAAATTCAGCACGGTTGAGGAGTTTGACGCATCCTTCGACGGAGCGGAAGAAGTCATTCACGAATACATGAAATCACTTTCCGCAAGTACCCGGAATAAGATATGGAAGGAAATCTACAAGACACAGCCACGCCATTATTTCGACACGTACATCAGGTCACAAATTGCGCATTACCTGTTCAAGGATAATGGTTATTACGCAATCACCCTCAAGGATGACAACGTGGTGGAAAAAGCACTGAATGTGCTGCACAGCAATACATACTCACATATTATAAGCGGGAAGTGACAAGAGCCAGGCGATATTTTCGGTCGCCCGTGCATCGGCACAAAACGTCTGATGTCCGTTGGTAAGCATCCAATAACTGCATTGAATAGTTTGCTGGTAGCTCAGTAATTGATGCAGCGTAACTTCTGTTATCGTTACCTCCGGTGCCTTGCACTCCACCAGCATCCAGGGCTGGTGTTCGCGGTTATAAATTACAATGTCAAACCGCTTGCTCATTGTACCGACCTTGATTCCTTTTTCAACAGCTATCAAGGCTGAAGGATAATTGAGGATCTCTATTAGGTGAGCAAGTATATACTGGCGCACATGTTCTTCAGGTGTAAGTACCACCCATTTTTTGCGCACCGGGTCAAAAACAGAGGTTTTACCTTCTGCTTTTTTTAGTTTGAGTGTGATTCCGGAAAAGTCTGTAGCTATCATTTGGTGTTACTTGGTGTTATTGAGCTCCCACATTCTCAGGCTGTACTTTCCCAAAACGTCAAATTCTATATTGACCGTATCTCCGGCCTCCAACTGACTGAAATTAGTATGGTTAAAAGTATAAGGTATAATAGTAACCGTGCATTCGTCCCTGCCTACGTTAAACACCGTCAAGCTAACGCCGTTGATGCAAATAGAACCTTTTTCAATTACCAAAGCCGCAAAGGTTTCCGGAAAGCGGAACCTGTACAGCCAGCTGCCGTCAAGGGTTTGTTTTTCAATACAGGTTGCGGTGGCATCTACATGCCCTTGCACAAAATGCCCATCCAGTCTGTCTCCCGCCCTAAGCGCCCGTTCAAGGTTTATTAATTTCCCTTTTTTCCAGGTACCCAGGTCTGTTTTGGCAATAGTCTCAGCAACAGCGGTTACAGTGTACATATTACCATTGATGGAAGTTACAGTCAGGCAAACGCCATTGTGCGCTACCGATTGATCTACCTTTAGTTCCGGGGCAAGGTTGCTTTCAATAGTGAAATGTATATTAGAGCCATCCTGAACAGCATCGGCAACCGAAGCTGTTGTTTCAATTATTCCTGTAAACATTAAGATTATATTTTTTTGGCTATCGCCGTATGGGTTGTCCTGCCAGTGTCACTGATCACATCAAAAGTAATGTGCAAAAGTGTGTCGACCCTGCTGTTAGTAATACTTCCGCTGGCTGTGTCCTGAATACGGCACAATTTCTGGCCGCGCCCTATAGTCGTAGAATCTCCAAGTATCGAATCTACGTAAGCGGTATAGCCTACTGCAGTTAGGCGAAGGGTATCACCCCCACAAAAACCAATTACAAGAATTTTAGTTTGACTGATCGCATAAATATTAAGGATGCCTGAACGGGCATAGGTAAAGTAGTTTGATGCTGTGATGCGCACAGAATCAGTAAAGTTATACGAGCCCTTAAAAAGATCGGTAGGGTAGAAACAAATTGTATTGTCCGGCACACCAGGGAAACCCCAGTTGTAGTTAACTGCATTCTGGTCATTACAATAATGGGTGGTGAGCCTTGGGTCCGTTGTAGGTGCTGGGTCCACCCACTTTTTGCAGGATATGAACACAAGTACGGCAGAGATCAGTAATGATAATATGATGGTTAGTTGCTTCATTGAATTGGCTGCGAATATTTTGTCAACGTTCCTTAAACGGATTTTCACCAAAATTATTGACTTTATTCGTTAAAAAGATAAAAGATTGTTGGTAGTTCACGTTAGATGATGTTTTATTCTGCCTCAGGTAATTTTATCGGAGAGATTAGGACAAAAAGGCCATGCTATACATCTAAACATGGATTCTTGATTTCCTTTCTTAAACCGAGCATTATTTAAGTTTCACGTTCGGTTTTATGGCTATGTAAACTCGAAAAAAAGGGAATAGACAATCCTGCAAAAATCATCCGTAGTTGAAATTATTGCATTTACGGATGTCATATTTTGATTTCATGTAATCTTGTTTATTCAATTGTATTGTTTAAAAATAAATATTTAACGATTGTATAAAGTAACATTGGTCTTTTATATTTTGCATGGACAATTTTTTGTTCAACTAATCAATTTTATGGCAAACCAACCAATTACAACACCAACACGTTGGACGCGCGACTATTTGTTCGACGCCCTCAAGGAACTCGGGATCCACCATATTTTTGGTGTGCCCGGAACTAATGAAATTCCGATAATTGACGGGACCTCTTACCCTGAAAATGGGGTCAGGTACATTGAATGTCTGCATGAAAACATAGCCATGGGTGCAGCCATGGGTGCAGCTAGAATGACTGGCTTGCCGGGCATTGTTGTGGTACACGTAACGCCCGGTATTGCACATGGTATTGGTAACCTGTTCAATGCCAGCCGTTCACAGGTGCCGATGATCATCATTTGTGCACAACAGCAAAACGAACTGGTTACTCAGGAGCCGCTCCTTTCATCAAACCTGGTTGATCTTGCGAAACAATATACCAAGTGGGCGCACGAAGTACGTACGCCTTCAGAAATAAAAATGGTACTGCAACGTGCCTTCAAGGAAGCTATGGCGCCACCAAACGGACCGGTGTTTATCTCTATTCCTTGGGAGTACACAATGGTGGCCATACCGGAAGATGACCATCTTAAAGGCGTAACCCGTATTTCTCCTCGTTTTACTGGCGATGAGGCCAGTATTAAACAGGCCGCTGAACTGCTTTCAGCAGCAAAGAACCCGATTATTGTCGCTGGTGATGCCGTAGGTTATGCCGATGCATGGGCAGAATTACAGGAATTGGCAGAGCGCATTGGTGCTCCGGTGCTGCTCCAGACATTCAGCAGCCTTTCTAACTTCCCAAACAATGATTACCACTGGCAGGGCGAATTGCCAGGTAGCCAGGCAGGTATGCAGGGCGTTTTTGCTAATCACGATGTTGCATTCATGGTAGGCTTCAGCACGCAGGCGCAGCTTGCTGTGTTCAAATATTCTGATGGTCCGTTGATTCCCGATAGCGTGAAACAGGTTTACCTCACCAACAACACATGGGATATAGGCAAGAACTACTATGGCGAATGTGCGATTTTTGGTGATGTAAAAACCAATTTGCCAATTTTGTGCGGACACATTGGTGATGCATCTACCGCAGCTAAAGCAAGAAACAAAGTGCTTCAGGGCCTTGATGCTGAACGCGCTGCAAGTTGGAAAACGTATCTGGACGGTGCTAAGAATGAGAAGGAAATATGGGCGGTTGTAATTGCTCAGGCACTCAGACAGGCAATTGAAGAAAGAGGCCTGCTTGATAATTTCGTCTATGTACACGAAGCCATTTCAGATACAGCGCCATTCCAGTACTACCTGCCCTTTGGTCCCGGTGGTTCAAAACCAACCAGCTATTATTGCGTATCTGGCGGTTCCTTGGGTTGGTCAATGCCAGCGTCGTTGGGGATAAAACTCGAGGAGCAAACAGTACAGGGTATCGGTACAAAGTTCGTGGTAAATGCCGTTGGCGATGGTTCTTCATTGTTCTACCCACAGGTGTGGTGGACAGCAGCTCACGAAAAATTACCAATTCTGTACATAATCACCAATAATCATGAATACCACACACTGCAACTGGGCTTGCAGCAGGTTATCGGTGCCTATGGTAAGGCACCGGGATATGGCTGGAACCCTAAGACAACGGATCCCGAGTATCTGAAACTTGAAAAGCCAAAGCTGGATTACGTAAGCCTTGCAAAGGCATTCGGAGGAGAGCACGGAGAGATAGTAAAGAAGCCAGGCGATGTGGCTGCAGCCATTGCAAGGGGTATGGACCATGTGTTGAATAAGAATTCCTCCTACATACTGGATATGCGGATGAATGAAAATACCCCGCCAACGCCTCCTAATCCAACGCCAAAAGAAGCTGCTAAGTCCGCAGCCGCCAATATGAGTGCCGCCCTGGAGCGTTACACCCAACAACCATTGATCGATGTTTTCCATCAGAAAACAGCGAAGAAAGCGCTTAAAGCCAGCAAGGGTAGTGCAGGTGGTGACTTGCCGCTCAATATGCCATCTATTTTCTAAATATTTAAATTGTAGTTAAGCTTACAAACCACAGTAAAAAATGAAAAAAGAAAAAATTGATATCGCCATCGTTGGCGCAGGTGTTTCGGGAGTATACAGTGCCTGGAAACTAAAAAAGCAATACCCGAAGAAAAAGATCGTGGTATTTGAAGGTGGTGATCACGTGGGTGGCCGCCTGTTATCTGTTGTTCCTCCCGGTATACCGAACATGGTTGCCGAGTTGGGCGGGATGCGTATTTTGACTTCTCAAACGCTTATTGTAAACCTGATCAAGGAACTGAACAAAGAGTTGCCCGGCGACGAGCAGATCACAAACTACCCATTCCCGGTAGATCAGAACCAAAATATTGCCTACTTGCGCGGCGTTTACCTCCGTTTGCAGGATTTTGTGACTCAGCCAAACAAAGTGCCCTATGCGCTGTCCTTCATTGAAAAAGGTAGCACACCAGGCCAGCTGATCACTAATGCGATCGAGCAATTGGTGCCGGGTATCACTGCTGCCAACCTGAACGACGAGCAAAGGCACAAAATGACTCAGACTGCTGAGTTTGAAGGTATTCCTTTGTATAAATGGGGCTTCTGGAATGTGCTCTACCGCGTAATTAGCGGTGAAGCTTACGAATTCTGTATGGACGCCGGCGGCTATGATTCCACCCTCGTAAACTGGAATGCAGCTGATGCAATTCCATGGTACCTTGCCGATTTTGGCGTAGGTGTTACCTACGAAGGTTTCACAACCGGTTTCCAAAGGGTGCCTATTACGCTAGGCAAACTGTTCCAGGATCTGGGCGGAGAAATAAGGCTGAACAACAAGCTCGAAAGTTTCACCAGGGAAAAAGATACTTTCGACCTGGTTTTCGAAAAAGGACTTGTTGAAGCAGACAGCCTGATACTGGCAATGCCACGTCGCTCATTAGATCTGATCACGCAGCATAGCCCATTGTTGCATGCAATTCAACCGCTCATCACAGCAGTAACGCCAAGGCCACTCTTTAAACTGTTTACAACCTATGCTAACCCATGGTGGACTGTTGCAGGCTATTGGAACGCAGCTGGAACTTATGTGCCATTGGCTTCTGGCCGTACGGTTACCGACCTTCCGGTAAGGCAGACATACTACTGGCCAAACAGCGATGGTACTCCTGCCTTAAGCGGACCAGCGATGTTGTTGGCCAGCTATGACGATGGTACCAATATTGGTTTCTGGGATGGTCTCAGGCCACAACGTAAAAAAGCATGGCTACACGGCGGCAAGCACAGCCAGCCAGAAGTACCATTTGTTGGCGACGAAACACAGGCACCTGCTGCAGTTAACAATGATCTTAACCAGAAGTGGGAAGAATACAAGGCTCCTGCAGAAATGGTTACCGAGATCACCCGTCAACTAAGGCAGATCCATGATCTCAGTTATTCACCTGTGGTGAAGAGCGCTGCATTCCGCGATTGGGGCGAAGATCCATTCGGTGGCGGCTGGAACAGCTGGAACATTGGCGTGAAGAGCTGGGAAGTAAGGGACAAAATTGTACATCCGTTAAACGAAGTTCCGTTATACATATGCGGTGAAGCGTATTCTGATGCCCAGGGATGGGTAGAAGGCGCACTCCAAACGGCAGATATCATGCTCAAACACCTGCTCTAAGCAATCAAAATGGTAACTAAGTTCAAATAAGAAATGGGCTGTTCAGTATTAACCGAACAGCCCATTTCTTATTTGTATTATTAGTTGTTGTTTATTTTAGAAAGCGCCGGATCTCCCTTTCTACTTCGCGGCCCTTGGTGGTCTCGCGCTTATCATGGAGTTTCTTTCCCTTGCCCAGGCCAATTTCCATTTTTGCAAGGCCATTTTCATCAATATACATGGAAAGCGGCACTATGGTAAGACCCTTTTCTTTTACTTTATTCTCCCATTTTCTCAGTTCCTTCTTGGTCAGCAGCAATTTGCGCTCCCTAACCGGGTCATGGGTAGCATAGCCGGCGTTTACGTATTCAGCAATATGAAGGCTCTTAACCCACATTTCGCCCTTGTTGAACAGGCAATAACTATCATTAAAACTAACCTTACTGTTACGGACCGATTTTATTTCCGACCCTGTAAGCACAATGCCGGCCTTGAGCCGATCCTCAATGGCGTACTCAAATGTTGCAGGGCGGTTTTTTATGTATATTCCGGAATCAGCCATTAAAAATTAAAAAGTAAAAATTAAAAATACATCGCTTGAAAACAAGCGCTAAGCACGGCAATTTTAGTTGGCACCCGGTATTGTAACCCAGTCCAATTCACTTTACTAAGTACGGCATAGGTCAACTGATGTGCGTTAACGCTACTTGGTGCTCCTTTTTGTGTGTGTCATATTCATCACTATAAGCAATTACGCAGTCTACTTTGTGATTTCCCTAGTGCCCTTTGTGGTAAGGAATAGTCGTAACAATTTCTGTCGCTGTAAGGATAGATTACGATACCTTACCGAGTTCTTCCGTAGTTACCGCACCATTTACCGCCTTATATGTACCGTTCAAAACCGGAGTGCTATTCGCATTTTGCTGGGTTGCATCCTTCATGAACCATTCAATAGACATAGTTAGTTTCTGCTTCAGCTGTTTGCGGTTCACTATAAAATCAAGAAATCCATGTTCCAGCAGGAATTCCGATTTCTGGAACCCGGCAGGTAAGTCCTTCTTAATGGTTTCCTTAATAACCCTTGGTCCTGCAAAAGCGATCAGCGCGTTAGGCTCGGCAATATTAATATCGCCCAACATAGCATAAGACGCTGTTACTCCGCCCGTTGTAGGGTCGGTCATAAAGGAAATATAAGGTAGCTTAGCTTTGGCAAGCTGCGTAAGCTTAGCTGCGGTCTTAGCCATCTGCATCAACGAAAAAGCGCTCTCCATCATACGTGCACCGCCCGACTTGGCGATGATAACGAGCGGAGATTTATGAGCTATGCAATAATCTATAGCCCTGCTGATCTTTTCACCCACAACCGACCCCATTGAGCCGCCAATAAAGTTGAAGTTCATGCAGGCGATCACTACATCCCGCTCATTCATTTTACCGGTACCAACAGTCATTGCATCCCTGAGTCCAGTAGTTTTCTGGGCTTCGGT